>CAZRWF010000063.1:10211-15280 GCA_964603685.1 uncultured Chitinophagaceae bacterium | reverse complement strand
GGCACCCTGAACGGCACCTACAACATCAAAGGGAACATCAACACCGGTACTGCCACCAATCCGTATACATTCAGCGGTACGGTGACGTTAAACGGAACCGGTACCCAGAGCGTCGGCGGTGCATCCGGTACTCCGGTGAACCTTACCTTCGCCACACTGAACACGTCGGCGGCAGGCACGAGAAATCAAACGTCGCCGACCGTCACCGTCACCACCGCGCTGTCATTGGCCGGCGGTGATTACAACGTCAATACGCACACGTTGACGATCCAAGGAACTTCCACACAAGCCGGAACGCAGCTGAATGCGTCCAACGCTTCCAGCACGGTGAATTACACGAGCGGCAGCGCGCAGACAGTTCTTGCTGCAACCTACGGCGGAACGCTTGGTCTCTCCGGAGCCGGCGCGAAAGATCTCGGCGGAGCGGTCACGGCAGCAGTGGTGAGCCATACCGCGAGCAGCGGTGCGCTGACGATCGACGAAAACCTCACGATCAACGGCGGTTCGGCCAGCTCGCTGGATGCGATCAGCGTAACGGCATCCGACATTCTTGATGTGACCGGTACCGGCGGATTGACGATCGCCAACGTGACATCGAACGCCGGAACGATCCGCAAAACAACGGCCGCAGGCACCATCACCTTCTCGCAAGCGTCATTATCCAACGCCGGAACGATTTCCGCCAGCGCTGGTACTTTGACCTTCAGCGGCGATGTCGCGAACAGCGGAACATTGGAATTGACCAGCACCGGTACGGCGAACTTTGCGGAAGACCTGACGAACTCCGGTACGTTGACCTTGAACAACTCCGGAACGACGGTGAACTACACCGGTACGGTGGCACAATCTGTTGCCTCAGCAACGTATTACACGCTGGCCATGTCCGGCAGCGGCGTGAAAACGGCAGCGGGGAACGTGACGATCGAAACGGGCGGTTCGTTCAACAACGGTACGGCAACCACCAGCATGGGCACGCATACGCTGTCCGGTCCCTCGTTGTCGCAGGCGAGCGGCGGTACGATGCAATTCGCCGGAACGACGAACGGTGTGGTGTTTTCCGCTGGAACGGTTGAATACAACGGCTTGAACTCCATCACGCAGACGATCACCGCCGGCACCTATGCCACGATTCTGTTGACCAACGGCAGCGGTACCGGTACGGCAGCAAAAGCGATCGCGAACGATGCAACGGTCGTAACGACTTCCAACTTCTCCGTTCCGACCGGCGTCAGCTTAGCGCTGAACAACTCCGGATCGGTCTTGACGGTGAACGGCGACCTGAGCGTCGTTGGTGCGATCACCAACGCCGGTACAGTGAACGTCGGTGCACCGTAATGGTGAGTGCACGAACGTTACAACGAACGGTCTCCGTCTGAACGGAGATCGTTCGGCAGCGGTACATGTTCGTCGACCGATCGCGGAAATTTTTTCCGTTGACCGATCGACGGAGGAATTTTTTACGATGTGATATCACAACACTCGACATATGATCGGCATTCGCCGGATCCGCGGGGTGTTCCCCGGTCCTCGCTTGCGCGTTCCGATACCGCAAGCGCATCGATCGGAACGGTACTTCCGCAGCTGATTCTGCTGCGGCCTCCGCGCGAGGACCTGGTTTCCGGTTCATTCGGGAGCGCACCAACGCTCCCCGGGAGAACTCCGTACCTCTGCGCACGATCCACGCTGGCGAGGTCGGACACGGCGAATCACTCATCGGCGATGCCGGTGCGGGAGTCATGTTTTGCTCCTCCGCGACAGACATCACCGGTGTGTACGGTCGTGAGAATCGTTCCGGACCGTCACGGGAGTACTCCGCCCGTTCGGTTCGGTCGATGGCGGGATCCGTTTGAGGATATCGCATGGGAGGAGTGTGCCCTTGCCAATTTATAAATTCGAAAAATATCATGATGTGGATTAACGACACATAGCTCCGAAATACGGCAACAACGTTCGGCGAACGTTTCCGGACTGTTGTTTCCATTGTATGAATGGAACCGGGAGTGATGACCCCGGTGCAAAAAAATAATGATGGATCTGTCGGCCGGAGCCCGTAACGAAGGGCTCCGGACGGCGGATTTTTACAGTCATCGTGCGGACACAACGTAGGATTCGTGGGAAAAGAAGGAACACCATGTTGGTGAAAGAGGCACATCGATACATTCGACATTCGTCGGACGCCGTTGTTGGCGGCAAACGAATGACGAACGATCACAATTCGCATAGCGAACAGGTACTCTTATGAACAAGACACTCAGCTTCCGGCTGAAGAACCGATGGTTCAGGAATCGGTCTTCCGGGCTGCCGACCATCACCGGCCGGCTGCGGCGGATGACTCTTTCCGTTGCGTCTGTTTTGCTCCTGCACAACGTCGGAGCAGCTCAGGACTTTATCGTCAACGGAACGGTGAACAATACGGGACGCATCCGCGTGCTCAAGCAGACGATCATCGCACAACCGAATGTGGGGGGCGAGATTGAATTGGTCGGCGCGGACCAAACACTGCCGGCAAAAAATTATGAGACCATTCGACTATCCGGAACAGGGACGAAAACAACATCGGGAGGAGATCTTTCCGTTCTCAAAAATCTTACGATTGCAACTCCGGTCACTCTGAACATTACGAAAGGAACCGTTCTTACTTTAGGCGACACGTTATTTGAATCGGGAACATTACGGGGCGCCATTCAAAAATCAGTTACACTGTCGGGATCGACAACCTCGTCGGACTTCGGAGGGATCGGTGCGACCGTTTCTTGGTCCGGCGCAACGGCACCCGGCGTTACCACCGTTACCCGCGTTTCCGATTCGCTGCAGTTCGGAAACGGGAATCCATCCATCAAACGGTACTATCATGTTCAACCGGCGGATGCCGCTGCAACCGGAACGATCGCATTCAAATACGGCGCGGATGAGTTGAACGGACACGATGTCCGGCATCTGCAGTTGTGGAGATCGTTGGACAACGGTACAACATGGGTGCGGTACGTGCCGGTGGTCGACACGCTGCTGCGTACGGTCACTAGGTCGAACGTTCCGATTAACGGACGATGGGCGTTCGCCGATACGGTCCGCGCGATCGGACCGCTCAACGGTGCTGCCGGTGTCCCGAATGTTTTGGCGAACAACAGCGTCCCCAATACGAAGCCGAAAATTCTTGCGTCGTTAAATCCGTACACCGTTCGCGTTTCCGACGTCTTCAACTCACCGGTTCCTGGGGTCACCGTACACTTTGCGATCACCGGCAGGCCTTCCCCGCAATCCGGCGGAACACTCACCGGAGGAGGGATAACGGATAGTGCGGTGACAAACGCTTCCGGTCTTGCGTCGACAACGCTCACGCTGGGATCAAAAGTGGGCGTGTATGAAGTGACCGCATCGTCGGGATCGTTGACCAGTCTCGTCTTTAAGGACACGGCGTACCACGGACCCGCGCAATCGCTGGCGTCGGCCTTCTCTTCTCAGATGAAACCGATCCTGTCGCAGCTCGATTCGGCGTTTACGGTCACGGTGAAAGATATCGGCGACAATCCGGTGAAAGATGCCCGCGTGACATTCGCCCTCGTGAATGTTCCGGCGCAATCGTTCGGCGAATCGATTTCCGATACGGTTGCCTTTACCGATTCGCTCGGCCGTGCTTCCACGCGGCTGACGCTGGGTAGCAAAACGCAGATCTATACGGTCCGCGCGAAAGTGGACGGTGTCTCGGATTCCGCAACATTCACCGCCCAAGCACTCGTCGGCGCGGCCGCGAGCATGAACAAGACCGGCGGCGACAATCAAACCGCTGTCAATGGATCACCGTTGCCCGATCCGTTCTTTGTGAGCGTCTTCGATCAAGGCGGTAACCCGGTGCCGAACGATACGGTCGAATTCACCATTCAATCGATTCCGCCATACGGAGCGCAGCTGAGTGCCACACGCGTGGCGACGAATTCTTCCGGTCAGGCTTCCACAATTCTTACGTTGGGAACGCTGCGCGGAACGTATGCGGTCGCCGCCCGTTCGACCACACTCGGAAGCGGCAATACGCTCGGATTTACCGGATTTGCTACCGCCGGTGCGGCTTCCTCCATGGCGCAACTGAGCGGAAACGGACAGTCCGCTGTGATTCTGCAGCCGTTGTCGGCTGATTTTGTCGTCAAACTCGTCGATGCGTCCGGAAACGGAGTTCCGGATTCCACCATCACCTTCCGCATTGATTCGCTCCCGACGGCGGATGCGTCCGGCCATTCGCTCTCCGTGGTCTCGGTCACCACCGATACATCCGGTGTGGCGTCGACGCGGTTGACGCTTGGCAACAAAGCAGGACGATACACCGTCTCCGCATTGTCGAACGGAGTTCCGATCGTTTCGTTCAACGCACAGGCATCGGCCGGCGCGGCTGCGGTGTTCGCATCCACGTTCGGAGGAAACCAATCGGCGAAGATCATCTCGTCGTTGGCGAATCCGCTCGCCGTCCGCGTGGTCGATATCGGCGGAAACAGTGTCGCCGGTGTGCCGGTGACGTTCGCATTCAGTTCCATTCCGTCCGGGGCAACCGGACACCGGTTCAGCGACACGACGGTGGCGACCGGCGACGACGGATTGGCGGCGACAATCGTGACGCTCGGAAGCAAAGTCGGCACGTACCGTTTTGCGGCTTCGGCGGCGGGCCTCACCGATTCTCTGTTCGTTGCAACGGCAACGCAGGGAGCGGCGGCACTCTTTACGGAGCGGTTGGGCGACGGTCAGGTGAATCCGACCGGCACCCTGCTGGATACGGCATTCACCATCCGCGTGCAGGATATCGGCGGCAACTTCCTCGTCAATTCGGATGTCGTCTTCGCCTTCGACTCGGTTCCGCACCGTGCGACCGGCTATACATTGCGCGACACGCTGGTGAAAACGGATTCTTCCGGGTATGCCACCACCGTCATGACGCTCGGAAATCGTGAAGGGACCTATGTTGTTTCCGCAAACGTGGAAGGGGTGCTCTCCACGACATTCTCGACCAACGCGTTCTATATTTACGGCGATCCGAATAACGACGTGGATGTGAACGTTGCGGACATTACCACGATTATCGACCA
>CAZRWF010000063.1:0-10111 GCA_964603685.1 uncultured Chitinophagaceae bacterium | reverse complement strand
TGCGACTGAACATGGAGAACTCGGTGCCGGTCCGCGGTATCGAAGTCCGCATTCGCCTGGTCGATTCGACGGCGAATGTGAACAACATCAACTATTTGTTCTCCCGCGCGCAGAACATGTCGGTGGATGTCCGTTCTTCCAATAATGAAGTGCGGATGCTTGCGTACAGCCTAATTAATGCGGAAATTGAACCGGGGAACGGGACCGTTCTGCGAATTCCGAAGATCACCTCGATGGATCAAATCGATACGATGGATGTGATTCTTTCCATCGCCGGCAACACCGCCGTCAAACCGGAGTCGGTCACTGTGACGGCGCCGACACGGTCGTATCCGTTGACGTACCGTCTGTCGCAGAATTACCCGAATCCGTTTAACGGATCGACAACGATTCAGTACGAAATTCCGGACGACCGTACGACGGGTGCGAAGATTGCCATTCAGATCTTCAATATCCTCGGGCAGAGGGTAAAAACATTGCTTAATGCACCTCAGGATCCGGGAACATATACCATCACCTGGAACGGCACCGATGATCACGGTAACTTCGTTTCCTCCGGTGTGTATTTCTACCGATTCATCACCAAAACACATGTAACGACGAAAAAGATGCTTTATGTTAAATAAGCTGGGGAGCAATACCACGATCGCCGTCCTGGTGATCGTGTCCTTGATCGTTTCCGGATGTTCCGGGCTCGGGGGAGCGGCGAAAGGGACGAATTACCTCTATTCGTACGTTCTGTCGCAGCCGGTGTCGAACAGCCAACTGTTCTTCCGGGACAATTACATCATCGTTCAATTTTCATTTGATGCGTCGGCCATCAGCTTTCAGCTGCAGAATATTTCGGAAGCGTCGATGTCCATCGTCTGGGAAAAAGTATCATTGAGCGTGAATAAGAGGACCTATGCCGTACGAAACACCGGAACCTTTTATTCGGTCGGGTCGGTGGCGCCCACCTCTCCGGTGATCCCACCGCTGGGATATATTCGGGAGACGATCATACCGCAGGAGAATGTGTATATCGAAAACGGCAAGTGGGTGGAAAAAGATCTGTTGTTGACGAACGACCGCGGGTCGGCGAAAATCCGGGCGGCGATGATGAAGCTAGTCGGAAGCGAAATAAGGCTGAATATCCCGATCAAGATCGCCGATATAGAAATCGATTATCCGTTTGTCTTTAAAGTAGGGAAAGTCACTCCGCTCCCCTCTCACCTGCTGCCGCCGGTGAAAGATCGACCGCCGGTGCCCAAGCAGACCATGTCGGAATCCGGAAGCGGGAGCACCATCATTCCTGTTTTTATCGCTGCCGGAGTGTTGGGGGTGGCCATTTTCCTGTTATCACAGGAAAAGACGCCGCCGGCGGACTTATGAGAGAATTTTAATCGGAAACGTGTTGACGGGAAGAAGTCGGGAAGTTATATTAGTCCAGTAGTTCGTTGTCATTGTCAGGAGTCTTATCATGAAAACCATTCTTTCTCTTGTCCTCTTTGCGGTTCTGCTGACGGGGTGTTCCAATGCTCCCGTAGCGATGAAATCGAACAAAAAGTATTTTGCACCGGTCCGCACATTTGCTCAGGTGAAGACCAAAACCCCTTCGAAGACGAAATTGGCTTCGTCCACCGCGGTGGCAAAAGAACTTTCGGAAAAAGAGACGATGATCGAACTGTTGAAGAAAGAAAACAAGCAGCTGCGTGATCGGCTGGCAAAACTGGAAAAGAAGCTCTCTATTATTCAATCATAATCTGTTGTAATCTGTATTACTGCGCAGTAATCAAAAAACACAAAGCGCCGTTCGGGGGAACGGCGTTTTGTGTTTTAAAGAACATCGAAATCGAGGGGTCACCCGGGGCGTACATTCCCTCTTACGCAAACAAGATTTTTTCTTTCCGACCACGCTGTCGTCCAGCAATCTCCTCTTTGGATGCTCGGAATTTCTCCCGATATTGCGCCATGGTCATTCCGGTCAGTTTTTTAAAGACTTTTGCTCCGGAATCTTCCCGATATCCATACAAATAACAGATGAAATAGCACGGAACATCGGTAAGGCTGAGATATTCCTTCATCGCGGTGATTTTGCAGCGGTTGATATATTCACTTAACGAGACCCGCTCGTCGCGCAAAAACCGCTTCCTCAATGTTTCGCGGGAAACATTCATATGGTCGGCGACCGAATCGATGGTTTTAAATTCCCGAAGATGCAGATCCACCGTCGTTTTCACCAGCCCGAGGTCTATACGCATAGGGACACCCTTTCCGTTATTGTGCCGTCTGATGATAAGAAATAGTTTTGGTGGAAGGCAAGTGTTGACGATTGTCGTTTAAGGGCAGAAGGTCGATCGACGATCGGTTATCGGTATTTTGCCACGACCAGTTTTTTTTCAAAATTCTGGAATTCTTCGCTGCCGGGAAAGATCAGCGGGATGCTCCGAAATTCAATATTTTGGAAGGTTTTTGCCGCAATTGCCTCTTCCTCCCCGATTTCATTCCCCTTAAAAGTGATAAGCGCCGGTGCGCTGATCACGGTTTTTTCCCCTTCGGTCATCGAACCCCGTTGATTTTTGACAAACGGCATCGCCCACTGCATGAGATTCGTCAAATGGCTGACGGAACGGGCAACCACGGCATCAAACGAGTGCCGTAAATCCTTTGTATGCTGCAATTCTTCCCCTCTTCCCCAAACGACCGAGACATTGTGCAATCCCAGCGATTCCGTCATGGCCTGGACCGCCGTAATCTTTTTTTGAGTGGAATCGAGCAGCGTGAATTTCCTATCGGGAAGCAAAATGGCGAGGGGAATGCCGGGAAAGCCCCCGCCGGTGCCGAAGTCCAATATCCGGATACCCGGCGGAAATTCAATTTTGAACAAAACGGTCAGGGACAACGCGATGTGATTTTTCCAGAGGGATTCGACGTTTTTCCGTGATACCAGATTGATTTTTTTGTTCCACTCCGTCAACAACTCCATAAAACGGGTCAACGTGGAAAGCTGTATATCCGTTATATGAATATTATTTTTACGGCATAACGAATGCAGCCACAGTTCGTCGGGTGTCATTGTTTCACGTGAAACATGTTACGGTGATTGATGTTGTTTGAGAAAAACACTCAGCACGGAAACATCGGCGCTGGTGACGCCGGCAATCCGAGATGCTTGGCCGATGGAGCGCGGTCGGATGCGGCCGAGTTTTTCTTTTCCTTCTGCGCTCAAGGAAGATATTTTTGTGTAATCGAAATTTTCCGGAATGCGATACTCTTCGAATTTGGCGAAGCGTTGGATCTGTTCATTCTGCCGTTGAATGTATCCGTGATACTTTATGTCGATCTCCACCTGTTCGCCGATCGACGGACGGGAAAGATATTGTTTGATTTTTTCATTCGTCACCACACCCGTCAGATCGGACGCGGTGATGTTTGTCCTCCGCAATATGCGATTGAGAGAATCGTTTTCTGAAATCGGAGATTCGTTTTTTTTCTCCAAGACGGGATTGACCACCGCGGGAGAAACGGATGTTGATTCCAAAAAAGAGATGGCCTCTCGGATCATCGATTCTTTTTCGTCGAGACGTTCGATCATCTCCTGCGAGATCAATCCGAGTTCCCTCCCCTGCCGCATCAATCGTCGGTCCGCATTATCCTGCCGGAGCAACAAACGATATTCCGCCCGTGATGTGAACATTCGGTATGGTTCATCGGTCGATTTGTTGATGAGATCATCTACCATCACGCCGATATATCCTTCGCTTCTCTGAATGATAAACGGAGGACGCTTCGCACACCGGAGTGCCGCGTTGATACCGGCGATTAATCCTTGTCCCGCCGCTTCTTCGTAGCCGGACGTACCGTTAATTTGACCGGCAAAAAACAGCCCCTTCACTAATTTTGTTTCCAATGAATGGTGCAGCTGGTGCGGCGGGAAATAGTCATACTCCACCGCATAGCCGGGCCGGATCATTTCCGCTTTTTCCAAACCGGCAATCGAGCGGATACCCTCATACTGCACCTCTTCCGGCAAACTGGTGGAAAAGCCATTCACATACACGACCGGTGTATCATACCCTTCCGGTTCCAGAAAAATTTGATGCCGTTCGCGATCGGCAAACCGAAACACTTTGTCTTCGATGGAAGGACAATAACGCGGTCCCACCCCGGTGATCCTTCCGGTGAACATGGGAGAGCGGTCAAACCCCTTTTCGAGAATTTTATGCGTTGTCGGATTAGTGTAGGTCAGATACATCGGAATCAATCGATTCGTGATCCGCTCAGTTTGGTAGGAAAAAGGGATCGGCGGCTCGTCGCTGTGCTGTGCTTCCGTCTTTGACAGATCGATTGTTTTAAGGTCAATTCTGGGAGGCGTACCGGTCTTTAACCTTCCGGAGATAAAGCCCAACGCCCGGAGGCTTTCCGTTACGCCGCGCGCCGGTGCTTCTCCAAACCGGCCGCCGGAACGATTCTTTTCTCCGGTATGCATGAGTCCATTTAAGAATGTTCCGGCACAGATCACCAGGGATCGACAAAGGATCTCATGGTTCTGCATTGTTCGCAATCCGACGACGTTCCCATTCTCCACAATAATATCGGAAACCGAATCTTCAATGATGTCCAATCCTTGCTGCGAAAGGACGCGCTTCTGAGCATCCGCAGAATACCACTCCCGATCGTTTTGACTCCGGGGAGACCAAACCGCCGGACCTTTGGATGTATTCAACATTTTAAACTGAATACCGGTCGCATCGGCGATCTTCCCCATCTCCCCTCCCAGGGCATCGATCTCCCGCACGAGGTGTCCTTTGGCAGTCCCGCCAATGGCTGGATTGCAGGACATACGGCCGATGGCGTTGGCTTTGAGGGAAATTAATAAAGTGGAACATCCCATCCGCGCCGATGCCAAAGATGCCTCAATGCCGGCATGGCCACCCCCGACGACAATAACGTCATATTCCTTCTCTGGTCGTTCTTTAATCATAGTGTTCCACGTGAAACATTACTTGCCAATGCAAAATGACGAAAAGATGTTATTCAAGATATCATCCGGGGTCGTTATTCCGATGATTTCACCCAGGTAGTTTAATGCCGCTCGCAAATCGAGAGAAATAAAATCCCCGCTCAGCCCAGCATCGAGAGAGCTTTTTGCGGCCGCCAATGAAAGTAGCGCCTTTTCCAGCGCTTCCTTGTGCCGGATACTGGTAATAGTAATAGACGAAGAGGCGGAATCATGGTGCATTATAGCGCTTTTTGCCAAAGCCCCTTTCAAATCTGTTATACCATGGTGCGTTTTACAGGAGATCCAGACCGGTTTTACGGGCAGGATACTTTCATCTATAGGGGCATGAATGTCATATTTATTCAACACCCACAACGTCTTTTTCGCACCGGCTGCGGTGTCCAGGAAATTGAGATATTCCCGAACTTCTTCCGGCCGGAGCGATACCGAACCATCGATGAGAATAAGGATAATATCAGCTTCACCGATTGCTTTCGTTGTCCGTTTGATCCCCTCTTGTTCAATGATGTCCCGGGATTCGCGAACACCGGCGGTATCGTAAAGGATAAATTCAATTCCGTCGATGATGATGCTCTCTTCGATCGTGTCTCTCGTTGTGCCCGGAATCTCGCTGACGATAGCCCGTTCTTCTTTCAGGAGAACATTTAACAAGCTGGACTTTCCGGCGTTGGGGCGTCCGACCAGTGCCACCTTTACCCCCTCTTTGATCACTTTCCCTTCGGTATAGCTATCGGACAATAATCGAATCGATTGCTCAAGACGAGTGAGCTTATCCCGCACACTGTTTTTGTCGGCGAGTTCTATCCCCTCCTGTGAAAAATCCAACTCTAATTCCAATAACGAACAGAGGTTGAGAATCTCTTCCCGCAGGCTTTTTACCGATTGTGAAAGTTTACCTTTTAACTGATCAAAAGAGGCACGGTGGGCTTTAGCGGTTTTTGCATGGATAAGATCCGCCACGGCTTCGGCTTGGGCAAGATCCATCTTCCCGTTCAAATACGCCCTCAAGGAAAATTCGCCGGGCGCCGCCGGCCGCACACCGGTGGCATACAAACCTGCAAGAAGTTTTTGTGCGACAAAATATCCCCCATGAGTACTGATTTCGACGACATCTTCACCGGTGAATGAATGCGGATTTTTAAAGACCGAGACCAACACCGTGTCGATTGTTTCACGTGAAACGGGATCACATACGGTACCAAACTGCAGTGTATGGCTGTGCATGGACGAGATCGGCCGCTCCCCGGTAAAACACCGGTCGGCCGATGGGATCGCGTCGGTCCCGCTGATTCTTATAACGGATATACCACCGATCCCGACCGGCGTGGCCACGGCGGCGATGGTGGATTGAGAATGTTGTATCATGACAATGGTGAAAAATATTTTTCAAGATACGAAAAAATTCTTGACATCGGAATGTATTCTTCTATCTTATAAGAGTGTAACCGCGTTGCACATCCATCGACACACCAAAAAGAATGACCGCACGTCGTCGACATACAGCACGTTTTTCCGAGCGCACCCGCGTTCGCGCCGTTGCTGTACCGGTTTCGTTCTTCCCGCTGAGCGGTATTATTATTCTTTTGGGATTAACTTTTGCGATTCTCCGCCTAACGATTATTGGCTGAGATAACGCAGAGGATACTCCCGACAAGAATTCATATCACACCATCGATCCACACGTTTCACGTGAGAAAATAACACCAGGGCGTTTCCTCTGCAAACGGGATTCTGTGCCTTTTTATTTTTTCAGGTGACGTATGGCTCAACACATCTCCACCCCGCTCCCACCGCGTCCGATGACCGGCGCGGAAATATTCGTCCGATCGTTAATCGCCGAACACGTCGACATTGTGTTCGGATACCCCGGCGGTGCCGTCATCGGCATTTATGATGCGCTGCACGACATATCGGACATCCAACACATTCTGACCCGACACGAGCAAGGGGCCGTCCATGCCGCCGAAGGATATGCCAAGGCCAGCGGCAAACCCGGAGTCGCGCTCGTCACCTCCGGTCCCGGCGCCACCAATACCGTCACCGGAATCGCCGATGCGTATATGGATTCCGTTCCGATCGTCGTCTTCACCGGACAAGTTCCGTTAAAACTGATCGGCAACGATGCCTTTCAAGAAGCGGATATCGTCGGTATCACCCGCCCCATCACCAAACATAATTATCTCGTCCGCGACGTCAACGAACTTGCCGCGACGATCAAAGAGGCATTTTATGTCGCCACCACCGGCAGGCCGGGACCGGTCCTGGTGGATCTTCCGAAAGATGTGATGGCGAATAAAGCCCTCTTCGAGTATCCGACATCGGTGAAGATGCGGTCGTACATCCCGCACACGGACGGACATCAACGGCAATTAGAGAAAGCGATCGCCTTAATCGCCAAAGCGAAACGGCCGGTGCTGTATGTGGGTGGCGGGACGATTCTTTCCAATGCGGCGGAGGAGCTGGCTGCCTTTGCGCGAAAGACGAACATTCCGGTCACCACCACGCTGCATGGACTCGGGGCGTTTCCGGAAACCGATCCGCTGTCGCTGGGGATGCTCGGAATGCACGGCACATGGTACTCCAACAGCGCCGTACATTATTCCGATCTTCTCATCGCTGTCGGCGCCCGGTTTGACGATCGGGTGACGGGGAAGACCGACACGTTTGCTCCGGAGGCGAAAAAGATCCATATCGACGTCGATCCATCGAATATCAGTAAAAATGTCAAAGTCGACGTGCCGATCGTCGGCGATGTGAAGCGTGTATTGCAGCAACTGACACCGCAGGTGTCCGCACTGCCGACCGCCGATTGGCTCACCACCATCGCACATTGGAAGGAAGAACATCCGTTGCGTTATTCAAACGGAAAGCAGATCCGCATGCAGCATGTTATCCGAACGATCTCGGATGTAACACGCGGCAATGCGGTCATGGTGAGCGACGTCGGACAGCATCAAATGTGGATGGCACAATTTTTTTCGTACATCCGGCCGCGGACGCATTTGACGTCGGGGGGATTGGGAACGATGGGATTTTCGCTTCCGGCGGCGATGGGAGCCGCCTTTGCCCGAAGAGACCTTCCGATCGTCTCCATCAGCGGGGACGGGGGAATCCAGATGAACATTCAGGAATTGGCGACGATCCGCGAGTACAATATTCCGGTGAAAATCATCATCCTGAACAACGGATATTTAGGAATGGTGCGGCAATGGCAGGAATTGTTCTGGAGAAAACGATACTCGCACGTGGAAATGTTGAGTCCGGACTACGTAAAACTGGCGGAAGCGTACGGCATTCCCGGATTGCGGGCCGCCGCCACCGATGAGGTGGAGGAGACCGTGAAAAAAATGTTCGCCGTCGACGGTCCGGTGGTGGTGGAGTTTACCGTCGTCAAGGAAGACAATGTTTATCCGATGATCCCGTCGGGACAATCGTTTCATGAGATTATCGATGTTCCGGAGGAAACGGACGGGAACGGGGAAGAGAAACAACGGGCCCGCCGCGAACGAGTAACAATCACAAAAGGATGAGATTCCCATGAGCACGAACGCCGAAACGGCTGCAGTGGATATGATACACAAACACACGATCTCCGTGCTGCTGGAGAACAAATTCGGCGCGCTTAATCGCGTGGCCGGGATGTTCTCCGCAAAAGGGTACAATCTGGAGAGCATCAGCGTCGGTCCGACCGAGGATGGGTCGGTGTCGCGTATGACCCTGGTGACCCGCGGCGACGACATGATCATCGAACAGATCATCAAACAACTGAACAAACTGATCGATACGCTGAAAGTGATCGATCTGACCTACGAAAGTTTTATGGAGCGGGAGTTGGCGCTCATCAAAGTGTCCACAACGCCGGCCACACGCTCCGAGATCATGCAAGTGGTCGAAATTTTTCAGGCAAAGATCATCGACATCAGCCATAAGACGGTGACGGTGGAAGCAACCGGCAGCGGACAGAAAGTCGATGCCATCATCAAAATGCTCAAACCGTTCCACATCAAAGAAATTGCCCGGACGGGGCGGGTCGCCTTAAAACGAGAATTTGTGGGAGAAGCATGAGCCACCGAGAACCGTACCAACACGAACAGAATTTTCCGCTCTACGATCCGCGGAACGAACACGATGCCTGCGGCATCGGATTCATCGTGAATATCAACGGCACCCGTTCCCACGACGTGATCTCGAAAGGGATCGAGATCCTCGTGAATCTGACCCATCGCGGCGCCTGCGGCTGCGATCCGGAAACGGGGGACGGCGCCGGCATCACCATCCAAATACCGCATAAGTTTTTCGTTCGTGAATGTCGTTCGCTCGGAATCACGCTTCCGGCGGAAGGAGAGTACGGCGTCGGCATGGTCTTTCTGCCGGTGAACCAAACTTCGCGGCTGGTGTGCGAAGGGATTGTGGAACGGATCGTTCGCGAGGAGGGACTGCAGATGCTCGGGTGGCGCGATACGCCCGTCGGCGCCGATGCCATCGGGCGGATCGCCCGCGCTTCGCAGCCGTACATCGAACAGATCTTCATCCGCCGGGCGGACGGGATGACGCGGGAAGAATTCGACCGGAAATTGTTTGTGGTCCGCAAACGGGCGGAATCGGAGCTCAACGCGTCGGACCTGAAAGAGAAGGACTTTTTCTACATCCCGTCGCTTTCGTCGCGCGTGATCATCTATAAAGGGCTGCTGCTGGCACCGCAGATAGAACAATTCTACAGCGAACTGATGGACCCGGAGACGGAGAGCGCGTTGTGTCTTGTTCACCAGCGCTTTTCGACAAACACGATGCCGAACTGGCAGCTGGCGCATCCGTTCCGGTTTGTGAGCCACAACGGCGAGATCAACACGATGCGGGGCAACGTCATTTGGATGCATGCACGTCAATCGGTGCTGTCGTCGGACCTGTTCGGCGACGACCTGAAAAAAATATTTCCCGTCATTCAGCCGAACGGGAGCGATTCCGCCGCGCTCGATAACGCGGTGGAGCTGCTGTATCATGCCGGCCGTTCTCTGCCGCACGTGATGGCGATGTTAATTCCCGAAGCATGGAGCCGCGACACCACCATGTCCGCGGCGACGCCCCCGCTGCGAACGCCGTTGAGGACCG
>CAZRWF010000062.1:0-15353 GCA_964603685.1 uncultured Chitinophagaceae bacterium | reverse complement strand
GCGACATTCGGAATCGGATTTATTCTTGGTCCGATGGTCGGCGGTCTTCTCAGCACCGTTTCGCATGCTTTTCCCTTTTATGCGGCCGGAGGAATGGCTCTCACCAACGGCTTATTTGCACTCCTCTTTTTGAATGAATCGAATTTCCACCGAAACACAAAAACGTTGTCGGTCAATCCGTTCCTGCCGATTCTTCGTGCGTTGCGTTCCATTCCTTTGCGAATGTTATACTTTAAATGGTTTTTTTATTGCCTTGCCTTTGTCGTGGTCAATTCGACCTTTGCGCTTTTTGCGCAGCAGGCGTTCGGATTTGAATCGGTAAAGACCGGCATGCTTTTCACCGCCGTCGGTGTCATTATTGCCGCGAATCAACTATTCCTTTTGAATACGTTTTGGATCAAACGATTTAATAACCATCAATTGGAAGTTCTCATGTTGATCCTCGTGATCATCGGATTGTTACTCGCCGCAACACGAGAGTTGTTGTTGTTCTTCGTCTCGTTGCCGCTCATCGGCACCAGTCAAGCAGTCTATCGGGTTGTGGTAACGAATGAAGCGGTCCGGAACGCTCATTCGACGATGAAGGGAGAGGTTATGGGCATAACTACTTCCGTCATGACCGCCGCCATGGTGATCAGTCCCCTTGTTGCCGGACTATTGTTCGAGTTCAATATTTCCCTCCCCTTTGTTGCCGGTGCTCTTTTCGTTGGGGTCGCATTATCCGCATCCCGAAAAGTTTCCCTGCATCCGTCGGCCATTCAAGAGTAAAAAATCTCTTTGATTGTTGAAAAAAAATTTTTAGTTTGGGTCAGTTTAATTCGCGTAATTTCAATCATTTAACCAATTTGGGAGAAGTGATGTCTTCATCAAAAGAGAATTGGGGTTCGCGGGTCGGTCTGGTCCTCGCCATGGCCGGAAATGCCGTCGGACTTGGAAATTTCCTTCGATTCCCGGCACAAGCCGTTCAGAACGGCGGCGGAGCGTTCATCATACCGTATCTCGTTTCGTTTCTTCTGATGGGTATTCCGCTGTTGTGGATTGAATGGGCGATCGGCCGAAACGGCGGAAAGTACGGACACCACTCCACTCCCGGCATGATGGATGTCATCGGAAACTCCCCCTGGTGGAAGTACGTGGGGGTCTTCGGCATATTCACCAACCTTACCGTTGCCGCCTACTATTGCTATTTGGAGTCGTGGACGCTCGCTTATGTGTATCATTCCTTAATGGGAACATTTTCCGGAATGAGCGCGGCGGAAGTGGCCAATTATTTTAATGAATATGTCGGAGTGAAGGAAGGTTCGATTTTCAGCATTTCCACCCAGGCATTATTTTTCTATTTCGTAACGATCATTCTGAATCTGTGGATCCTCTCACGGGGATTGAGCAAAGGGGTCGAGATCGCATCAAAAATCGGAATGCCGTTGCTGATCCTGTTCGGAATTTTCCTGGCCATTCGCTCTTTGACATTACATGCCGGTGAAAACGGCGCCGTGAACGACGCGGCTGTTGGATTGAACTTTTTCTGGACGCCGCAATTCGATTCGCTTGCCAATCCGAAAGTATGGCTGGCGGCGGCAGGACAGATCTTCTTCACCCTCTCCGTCGGAATGGGATCCATCCATTGTTACGCGGCATACGTGAAAGAAAATGAGGATATCGCCCTCAACGGCGCATCCGCAGGGTGGATGAATGAATTCGTCGAAGTGGTGTTGGGCGGATCGATTGTCGTGCCGATCTCGGTTGCGTATCTGGGAATCGACTGGATTCAAGCAAACGCGGGACTCGCCATGGGATTCAAAACAATGCCGACCCTCTTTCAAAACTGGGGTCCGGTGTTGGCGGCAATCGCCGGACTGGCATGGTTCGGACTCCTCTTTTTTGCCGGTATCACCAGTTCGCTGGCGATGGGTCAACCGGTCATGGCTTTTCTGCAAGATGAGTATAAAATGACCCGCAATCGGGCGGCGATGGTGTTTGGCGCTGTGACGATTTTCCTATCGTTGTGGTGCGTGGTGTTCTACGGCGCCGGCGCATTCGGAGAATTTGATGATTGGTCCGGTACATTCGCCCTGGTGGTGTTCGCTCTGTTGGAAACGATCGCCTTCGTCTGGATCTTCGGCATCGACAAAGCGTGGGAAGAGATCAATCGCGGTGCGGATATCCAAATACCGATCATTTTCAAGTACATCATGAAATACGTCACCCCGGTCTTTTTGATCGTCGTTTTTCTCGGATCCACGTTCGCCCCGATGGGCGGCGAGTGGAGCGCGGCATTTTCCTCCCTTTTCAGCGGCAACGGCTGGCCGTTCGACGGCGGCAGCATTGTCGGAAAAATCTTCAATGTGGGCATTGCCGATACCCGGTGGTTCATTGACGGAAATCCAACGCGGGTGTTCATTATCGATCTCACCCGGATGTTATTGCTGCTCACCTTTGTCGGCATTGCATTGATTATCCGTCATGCATGGTCGAAAAAAACAAAAACAGTGTAACGGAGGAATGTATGTCAACGGAAGCATTGATCACCATCTCATTGTCGTGGATCATTATTATTTCGTTCACCGGATATTTTTTCATGAAAGTGTTAAAAACACCGCAGGAAAAAAAATAATCCGAACGTCAACGTTTTGTCACAACAAAAAGGGGCGGTCCGCTCCTTTTCGGTTTTTTGCATCACTCACACATAAGGAGAAACAAGAATGGATTTTATGAATCCTTCGGTTCACAACATCATCATCGGCATTGTCGGGATGATCGTTTCGCTCGGATTATATTTTTCGCTGAAAGCGAAGCCGGCCGGCAACGAGAAGATGATCGGCATCTCGCAAGAGATCTATAAAGGCGCCATGGCATTCCTGCGCCGCGAATACACCGTCCTGAGCGGATTCGTTGTCGTGGTGGCGGTCATTCTCGGCATGACGCTTGGCATCCCCACATCGATCGCGTTTATCACCGGTGCCATCTGTTCGATCCTGGCGGGATATTTCGGCATGAAAGCGGCCACGCTTGCGAATGTCCGCACGACGGAAGCGGCACGCTCCAAGGGACAGGGTGAAGCGCTGTTGACGGCGTTTAACGGAGGTGCGGTGATGGGATTAAGCGTCGCCAGCATCGGATTAATCGGCGTGGGTGCGTTTTTTTACTTGTATGGTACTCCCGCACATGCACAGATCATCAACGGATTTGCGATGGGGGCGAGTTCCATCGCTCTCTTTGCCCGTGTCGGCGGCGGCATTTATACGAAAGCGGCAGACGTCGGTTCGGATCTGGTGGGAAAAGTGGAAGCAGGAATTCCGGAAGACGATCCGCGTAATCCGGGTGTGATCGCCGATAACGTCGGCGACAATGTCGGCGATGTTGCCGGAATGGGTGCGGATATTTTTGAATCGTATGTCGGTTCGATCATCGCCACCATCGCCATCGCCGCCACCGTGACGATCGTGGAAATGCCGAAATTGACGGCGGACGGCAGCACGACCGATGCGATGAAATTGCTGTTGATGTCCCTCCCGCTCGTCCTGGCCGGCATCGGACTGATCTCCTCTCTGCTCGGCATCGGCTCGATGAAAGTGCTGAAAAACTTCTCCCCCGCTTCGGCGTTGCGGTATTCCACGTTCGTCGCAGCCGGATTATTCCTGGCCGGCGCGTATTATTACATCATCTCCACCGACGTTAACAATAATGTTTTCATCGCCGTGTTGCTCGGTACGATCTCCGGCGTGGCGATCGGATTGGTAACGGAATTTTATACCTCCGCCTCTCCGATGCGGCGGATCACCGCGGCCAGCAAGACCGGCCCGGCAACAAACATCATCAGCGGCCTGGCGGTCGGACTTGAATCGACCGCTCTGCCGATTGTCATCATCGCCTTTACCATTTTCTGGGCAAACGATTACGCCGGATTGTACGGCATCGGTATTGCGGCGGTCGGTATGCTGGCAACAGTCGGCATTACCATGTCTGTCGATGCCTACGGTCCGATTGCCGATAACGCCGGCGGGATCTCCGAAATGAGCGGTCTCGGCCCCGATGTCCGGAAGATCACCGACGGACTGGACGCGCTCGGCAATACGACCGCAGCAATCGGCAAAGGTTTTGCCATCGGCTCCGCCGCGTTGACGGCATTGGCACTTTTTGCCGCCTTTGCCCAAGCGGTAAACGCATCGTTGCATGCAAAAGGACTTCCTCCGTTGCAGATCGAGATCACCGATCCTCGCGTCGTTGTCGGTCTCTTTGTCGGCGGCGTGTTCCCGTTCCTCATCGGTGCAATGACGATGACTGCCGTCGGCCGTGCCGCCGGTAAAATGGTGGATGAAATCCGGCGTCAATTCCGCGAGATTCCCGGATTATTGGAAGGCCGTCCGGATGCAAAACCGGACACGGCAAAATGTGTCGATATTTCCACTTCTGCGGCTCTCAAAGAGATGGTCCTTCCCGGATTAATGGCCGTCCTTGCCCCGGTTGTGGTAGGATTCTGGATCGGCGCAGCGGCACTCGGCGGAATGCTGGCCGGTGCAACGGTGACGGGTGTTTTGATCGCTTTAATGATGGCAAATGCCGGCGGTGCATGGGATAACGCTAAAAAAGCAATCGAAAAAGGCGAAGTAGAGGGTGAAAAGAAGGGCTCCGATGCGCATAAAGCAGCCGTCGTCGGAGACACGGTAGGCGATCCGTTTAAGGACACCTCCGGCCCCGCCATGAACATTTTGATCAAATTGATGTCGATCGTTTCGCTTGTAATTGCTCCTTTACTTTCATAAATTTGCACACGATAACAACTGCACAAGCCCCGACTTTTATCGGGGCTTTTTTTTGTGCGACGGACAACGTTCACATTCACTCATCACAACAAAAGGAAGAATGAATTCCATGGAACTCTCCCTGATCCTCGGCATCAGCGTCATCGGACTGCTGTTCGCCGTGTACCTCATCCGCGACGTGCTGCGCCGGGATACCGGTTCGAACGCCATGCAGGAAATTTCCAACGCCATCAAAGCGGGTGCGGAAGCATTTTTGCGCCGCCAAAACCGGACCATCGCGTATCTTTCCATCGCGTTGGCAGCGTTGATTTATATTTTGTACGCGTTTGTCCGAACGCCGAACGAACATGATCCCGCGTCGGCCGGTATGCTGGCGTTATGGACCACCCTGTCGTTCGCACTCGGTGCGGCCTGTTCCGTTGCGGCGGGATATATGGGAATGTGGGTCGCTATCCGGACGAACATCCGAACGGCGGCAGCAGCGACCAAAGGAATGAACGGCGCATTGCAGACGGCACTCCGCGGCGGCGCTGTTTCCGGATTTTTCGTCGTGGCGATGAGTCTGCTTGGCGTGGCCGGACTCTTTGCGATCGTCGATTCCATGGGGATCGTTTCTGACGTGTCGAAAATTCCCTTACTGATCGTCGGATACGGATTCGGCGCTTCCTTCGTCGCGTTGTTCGCACAGCTCGGCGGCGGAATTTACACGAAAGCGGCCGATGTCGGCGCCGACCTGGTCGGCAAAGTGGAAGCGGGAATTCCGGAGGATGATCCGCGTAATCCGGCGGTGATTGCAGATTTGGTGGGCGATAACGTGGGAGACTGCGCCGGACGCGGTGCGGATCTGTTCGAATCGACGGCAGCGGAAAATATCGGCGCGATGATCCTCGCCGCCGGACTCTACAAAGCAAATGCCGCAACGTTCGAGGGGGCAGGGTTGACGCTTCTCGGCGTGCTTCTCTTCCCTCTCGTTGCGCGTGCCTTCGGCATCATCGCATCGATCATCGGCATTATGATCGTCAGAACGGACGACAAAGAAGATCCGATGAATGCATTAAACCGCGGATATTATGTTACCTCCGTGCTTGCCATGATCGGATTTTACATCGCCGCAAAATGGCTGCTCGGCGAGCAATATTATTTCAACTTTTTTATCGCCGGAGTGATCGGAGTGATCACCGCACTGGCATTCGTTTTCCTGACGCAGTATTATACGGAATATAAATACCGTCCCGTGCAATCGATCGCCGAAGCGTCCAAAACCGGTCCGGCAACGAACATCATCGCCGGGATCGCGGTCGGCATGGAATCGACCGGATATCCCGTTCTCGTCATTTCCGCCGCATTGATCTCATCTTACTTCCTCGGTGAGACCTCCGGTCTGCAGCATGCCGGATTGTTCGGCACTGCCGTGGCGACCATGGGGATGCTCGGAACCGCCGCATACATTCTTGCCATGGATACGTTCGGTCCCATCACGGACAATGCCGGCGGTATTGTGGAAATGTCGCAACAACCGGAAGAGATCCGTCGCAAAACGGACCGGCTGGATGCGGTCGGCAACACCACCAAAGCGCTGACAAAAGGATATGCGGTCGGTTCTGCGGCGCTGGCAGCGTTCCTGTTGTTCTCGGCGTATTTTGACGAAGTCCGCAATTATGGATTCGCATTAAATCACATCGACCTTTCGAAACCGGCGGTGTTCGTCGGCGCACTTCTCGGTGCCATGTTGGTCTTTTTGTTCTCGTCGCTCGCCATTAAAGCGGTGGGCCGTGCTGCATATGCGGTGATCAACAACGTGCGGGATCAATTCAAAAATAATCCTGGTATCATGAAAGGGACATCAAAACCCGACTACGGCCAATGCGTGGATATCGTAACGCAAGCGGCATTAAAAGAAATGGTTTTGCCCGGCATTCTTGTTGTCGCCATGCCGATCGCGGTCGGAATCCTCTTCAAATGGTTGTATCAAACTACGGGGAGTCCGATGCATGGCGCCAGCGGCGCCGAAGTGGTGGGAGGATTTTTGATGGTCGGAACGATCACCGGTATTCTCGTTGCGCTCTTCTTAAACAACGGCGGCGGCGCGTGGGACAATGCGAAAAAATATGTCGAAGTGGAGAGCAAAAAAGGGACGGACTGGCATAAAGCGACCGTCGTCGGCGATACGGTCGGCGATCCGTTTAAAGATACTGCCGGACCGTCGCTGCATGTGTTGATCAAGCTGCTCTCGACCATCACGTTGGTGATGGCACCGCTCTTCATCTAAATTTTTCTTGGGAAAAAATCAATTTTTTCCTATATTGTTGAACGAAAACGGGGTTCCGATTGATCACAACGGGACCCCGAAATTTTCGGATCCCTTCAGATATCGTCGGGATCCTGAAAATTTCTCAGACTTAGCCTCTGAAATAATTTGGTGCTAAGTCTGGAAATTTTCGGACAGGTAGCTCAGTCGGTAGAGCAACGGCCTGAAAAGCCGTGTGTCGCCAGTTCGATTCTGGCCCTGTCCACCAAAAAAAATGCCGGGAAAATTCCCGGCATTTTTTTTTAGTTCGGCCTCGATCGTTTTACGTTGACGGTGTTCCCGCCCCTCCCTCCGCAACAGCCGTTACCGGGATTCCCGCTTCGATCAATCTTCGCTGCCCCATCAAAATACCGGCGTGAACAAGCATCACTATGCCGGCGCCGATCATTATCCAATCGATCGAAATCACATCGGCCAACGGACCGAACAGCAGCATTCCCAGGGGCATCAACGAAGAAAAAAGCATCGTGTGCACGCTGAAGACTCTTCCCATATACGATTCCTCCACATGTTCCTGCAGCATCACCGCTGCCGGTGTATTAAACAGCGGCATGGCGACACCGAAGATTCCCATATACACGAGATAGACCGGAAAGTTCTGCGTTAAACAGAGTGCGATCGTGCAAACAGCCATGATCCCGTGTCCGATCAACATCGTGTAGATTCTGTTCTTCAATCCTCCCCACGCAGTGATCAGCATGCCGCCGGCCATCATGCCGATCGAAAACACGATCTCGATCGCCGTCAGACGCCAGACATCATTTCCGAAATTCCTTGTCGTCTGCAGCGGCGTAAGAAATGCCGCCGGCGAAATCAGGATAAGGATGATGCCGATATAGACAAAATAGGAGATGAGAAACCGGTGTTCGCGGACATACCGGATCCCTTCCCGCATATCGTCAAGGTAGGATGAAGTTTGTTGGGAAGCCGCTTTTGTGTGCGGTCCTACCTTCAGAAAATACCGCAGCAAGATAATCGCCACCGCAGCGGTGGCCACGTCGATAAAAAAGATCATCTCGATTGTCGTGAAGGAGAGCAGAATGCCGCTCACAATCGGCGCGGCAAACATTAATCCCGACTGCATCGTATTGCTAATCCCGTTCACGCGCGTCAGCTCTTCTTGCGGAACCATTTGCGGCAGAATCGCACCCACCGCCGGCTGTTGAATAGCTGCCCCGACGGCACGTACGGCCGCCACGATGAATAATAACGATTCCGAACGGTATCCGGACAAGTAGATCAATGCCATGATCAAGGTCGACAATGCGATCATCCCGTCCGAAAGAATGATCAAATTTTTCCGGTTATATCGGTCGGCCCAAACGCCGGCGAACGGTGCAAGGAAAAAGGTCGGAACGAATCCGCAAATGATGAAAAGCGTCATCATCATTCCGGAATTGGTCTCGAGCGTGATGTACCACATCAGCGCATATTGCACGAGTAATGATCCCATCAACGAAAATATCTGGCTGATGAGGAATAAGGCGACGTTTCGCTTCCAGGAAGCAGGGTCGTGTTGTGTCATAGTCACCGCAATTGGTAAAAACAGCGTTGTTTTTCTTTCGGGAACGGGATTCCCTCCAATATAATCCTCCGCGCCAGGCGCTTCAACAAAAAAAATGCTGAGGGGTCTCAGCATTGTAGGATAAGGTTGCGGATGTATCGGCCGTTACGACGCTTTTTTGTACTTCACCGATTCGTCGATCCTTTTTTTGTCGATGGATCGGATCATCCCCACCACCACGCCGACGATGCGGAAACGGTCGTCATGCCGGCTTACTTCGATCGGTTTATATTTGTTGTTGGCGGGGACAAGACGGACGACGTTCCCGTCCCGTTCGTACCATTTCACCGTCGGTTCTCCTTCGACCAGCGCCACCACCATCCGGCCGTTCCGCGCTTCGATCTTCGGATCGACAAAAAGCAGATCGTCCGTTTCGAGATTGGCATCTTTCATGCTGTCTCCGCGCACGTACAATCCAAACACCTCATCCGACGCCGAAATGTATTTTTTGATCTCGAACGTATCGACAACGTTTTCCTGCGACATAAACGGAGTTCCGGCGGGAACGTATCCGTAAATCGGTATTCCTTTCGGCTTCACCGCCAGCAATTCAATGCCGCGGGAAATGTTCGGAATATACCGGATCATCCTCTTACGGTCGAGCGTCAAGAGATGGGCGCGGACGGCGTTCAGATTCACCTTTAATGAATCGGCAAGTTCGGCCAGTGTCGGCGGGATGTTGTTCTCCTCAATATATGCTTTGACAAGATTGAGGACCTTCTGTTGTGCTTTGGTGAGCGGTTTTGGCTCCATAAGGGTACTGTAATTATGAACACTGTAACAATATACAGTACCGGGAGAATCGTGTCAAGAGAAAAATTATCGATATAACGAATAGTGGGAGATATATTCTTCCACGTCCGGATCGACAAGAGTTCGGATCGATTCACCCCGGGAGACCTTCCGGCGGATCTCGGATGAGGAGAGGTCGACTTCCGGAACATCGACAAACACCGTCTTATCACTCCCGATATTCTCGTTCACTTGTTTCGCGTATCCGGGGCGCGTCATCACTGCCAGTGTGGCCAGGTCAAGAATCCGGCGGGGATCTTTCCACTGATGAAAGGTAAGATAATTGTCCATTCCGATGATGACAAAAAATTCACCGGTGGGATTTTTCGAGACGAACCATTCCAGCGTGTGAACAGTGTAGGAGATTTCTTTTTGCTGCAATTCAATATCGGAAACTTCGAAATGGAGATTCCCCCGAACAGCGCGTTTGGTCATTTCCCACCGATGGTCCGCGACATCCGCCTCCCCTTCTTTTTTATGGGGTGAGATATACGACGGGATGAAGATCACTTTGTCCAACTGCAGTGAATGCCGGACAAACTCCGCCGTAATCACGTGGCCGACGTGCGGTGGATTAAACGTCCCGCCATAAAGTCCGATCTTCATCCGATCACCTTGTGATAGGCATCCAGAGTGTTCGTTACGCATCGATCCCAGGTGAATTGCTGCACGCGCGCTCTCCCCTTGTGCACCAGACTGTTCCGGAGCACCGTATCGGTCAACACCCGTTCGATGGCACCTTCCAGCTCCGCCACGGAGTGCGGATCGAACAATATTCCCGCGTCGCCGACGATCTCCGTAATGGATGCTGCCTGCGCACCGATCGCCGGCACTCCGGACGCCATCGCTTCGACCATGGAAAATCCGAATCCCTCATAATAGGAAGGGAGAACGACGACAGCGGCCGATTGATAGACCGTCGGCAGTTCGTCCTTCGATATTTTTCCGAGATCGACGATTGCTCCCGACAATCCGTTGTTGTGAACAAAACTGCGCAACATTTCATTGTTCGCCATGCCCTCTCCCGCGAGCACCAGCTGGATGGCGTGCCGTTTTACTAATTGTTGGAAGGCACGAAAGAGCGTAATCACATTCTTATGCGGCTTGAGACTGCCGGTGTATAGGATGTACGGTTGCGTGATCCCGTTTTTTCTCCGGAACTCCGACAGTGTTTCCGGCGCAACCGGTTCCAGAAACATCCGCTCCACGCCCAAATGGACGACAGTGATCTTCCGCTCCGGTATTCGGAAAACGCGGAGCAATTCTTCCTTCCCGAAATGTGAATCGACGATCACCGCATCGGAATTCCGACAGGCATGTCCAATCATAACTGACGCATAGGCCCGCTGTGCGGCGGAAAAATATTGTCGAAGCCGAAGGTGAATGATATCATGTATGGTGACAATACTCGGACAGCGCAATCCGACCGGCAGCGTGTAATGCGGGGCGTGGTAGAGATCGAGATGCCGGCGATTCGCCTTGTATGACAGAGCGAAGAGTTCGGTCAACGAATATTTTCCCGATTCGTCCGCCACAAACGTACCCTTGTTCATCGCACCCGGAATTTCCCGTTGCAGCGAACGTCCGCCGAAGAGAACAGGATCAATCTCCGCGTTTCGCAGAAATGCTTCCACGATATTCCGGATATAAGTGCCGATCCCGAAATCATGATATTTGCGAATATCTAACCCGATCCTCATATCGATTCCTCCGGGATCGACGGCGCGGCGAAAATGAGACGGAGGATCTCCGCCGCCCTGCTGCGCTTTGATCGTGAAAACAGCCACAAGGAATATTTCATCAGAAGATACAATCGAACGGCGATACGCTGGAAAAGCGAACAATGACGGTCGTAATATCGGAGCTGACTTCGGCGGTATTCGACAGGAATGGAGGTGTTATGAGTATCATAACTTTTTCCGCCGAGATGGATCAATGACACTTCGGAGAGATACCGGATCGACAATCCCCGCCCTTTTACCCGGCGGCAGAGATCAATATCCTCAAAATACATAAAATATCCTTCGTCAAAGCCGCCGACCGCGTTAAACAGGTCTTTTCGCATCGCCAGGGCGGCACCGGTCACCCAATCCGGATTATCAACTGTGGGCTCTGCCGAAGCGTTTTTCGTTTTCCATTCATTCACGATGGTGGGGAATTTGCCGGCGGATGTTTGCAGAGAACGATCGGCATTCAATAATTTCGGCCCAACAATTCCCGGATTTTCCCATTCTGAAAATGTCCGTACGATAGGACCGAGAATATTTTCCGTCAGGATCGTATCGTTGTTCAGGAAGAACACAATGTTGCCGGACGCCACTTCCGCTCCCCGATTGTTGGCATATCCAAATCCGTTGTTAGAGTTCAACCACAGAAAGCGGACCGACGGAAACAGGCCGGGAAGAACCGACTTCGATGCATCGGTGGAATTGTTATCAACGACGATAACATCAGCGGCGGACACTCCAATGACCTGCCGGATCGATTCCAGGCATTGCCGGGTGTATTCACACCCGTTATAGTTAACGATGATGATGCTGACGGTCATCGCGTCAACTCCCGCACGGGAAGTCCGGCGATTTTGCAGTACGCTATGGAGAGCGCATTGATCCACCGGCCCGTAATTGTTTCTCCGTTTGTCAACTTGGCGGTCATCATCGCAATGACCTGCTTCTCTTCAACGCGGTGCTGTGCCCGGATCTTCCTTCGTTTTTCCATCACGGTGCGTCCGTGGGCGGCAATCCACCAGTGCGCTCGGATGATTCCGGTGAACGAATATTTTGTCGGCAGCAGCGACAGCAGACATTTGCCGAACAAATTCCCGATCACATATGGGATTGTTTTCACAATGGTCGGCGCGGAAAAAAAGAGAAGGATGTTCAACAGCCGGTTCCGTTCTTGATAGAAGGTCAGGAATCCGCTCTTTTGATGTTTCGCCGTTCCGCTGCCGAAATGGTCCAGACGTGACTCATTCGTATGTTTCACATCATATCCCATAAACCGTGCCCGCAGTCCGAGATACACATCCTCGCCATAGACAAAATAGTCGTCATCAAACGGGAGTCCCAATACCGATTTCCGGAAAATCAACGAAGCACCCCCTGCATAAAAAATATCGGTCGGATTTTCGAAGATCCGCATGATATTGTACCCCAGAAAATTGATCGATCCGTTTTTTTCATAATAACGTTCCGGAATCCCTTCCGTTTTGATCAGCGAGGAGGCGAGCGGAACATTCCGTTGTTGTACTGCCTCCACCAATCCCTTCAACCACCCGGGATGCACGACGGTGTCGTTATTGAGCAAAATGATCAGATCGTTCACCGCCTGTTGAACACCGGCATTATTTCCGCCGGCAAATCCGCTGTTGACCTTTAATGGCACTAAACGGACCGACGGAAACGCGGATGTGATAAATTCCGCTGACCCGTCCGACGACGCATTATCCACCACAATCACTTCGCTTCCTTCCGAGATCTCGCGCAAAACCGACGTCAGGCACTCTGGAAGGAACCGTTTGCCGTTATAGTTGACAATGATGATACTGACCGGTTCCATCACACCGTCGGCCCTTCCAACAAATCGGTCAGATATTTCGGTGCATTCCACGGCCGCGCCGTTTTCCATCCCCCCCATTTCCACGGTGTACGGGTAACGATCCATTCCCGCATTTCCGCAACGAACCGTTTCGAAAAGAACACCATCAAAATTCCCCAGCCGGCCATTTTAAGGAGGGCGGAAACGGAGGATTTGCCTATCAGCGGCATCATTGTGCGTAGTCCTTTGGAGAACGATTTCTCCATAAAATATCCCATCACCAGCCGCTGCCTGAAGTACATTTGTGCCGATGCAAACTCTTCGTGATAGTGCCGTAACTCCGGTTTCGATCGGTACCGTTCCATCATCGACAGTTTGGCGGTGATCAAATCCGACTCCCGCGAGGTGAGATTGTTTTCCGTGAACCGGTAGAGCACTAAAACGGCGTCGACATATCCGAACGAATATTTTTTCATCGCCATCCGGATCCAGCAATCTTGATCCTCCGACCAGATCGGGAACGCGATATCAAATGGCGTGGAGACGACGCATTCGCGCCGGAACAGCCACGCGTGCATGAGTATCACGAACGTCACATTCAGATCGAACAACATCGCTTTCACCGGATCGTTCCCCGGGATCTTCGCCGGCAGTGTTTGCAGGAATCCTTCTCCGGTGCGATACAGAACAAAATCGGAATAAACGGCATGAAGGTCCGGTTGTTCGGCAAACCGTCGCAGGCACTTTTCGAACCGTTCGGGAAAAAGGATGTCGTCCGCATCGAGAAATTGAATGAACTCCCCTGAGGAGTGGCGGACACCGTTATTCCGTGCAGCGGTGGGACCGGAATTCGGCTGTGTGATCAATCGAACGCGATGATCTTTTCGTTGATATTCCGTCACGATCTCGCGTGAACGATCGGTCGAACCGTCGTCCACCACCAGACATTCCCAGCGTTGTTCCGTCTGCCACAAAACGCTCTGCAGCGTCGCGGCGATGTACCGTTCGGCATTAAAACATGGAATGATGACCGATATGAGCGGAGTCGATTCAGGCATGGGATTTTATGGTCACACGATCCGGTCCATTATTTCAACAACGGCAGATCGCGGAAGAAAAAGTAGAGCCGGTTTCGCAGGATTCTCAGCCAGAGTCCTTTGCGGGAAAGGTATCCGTACCGGTGCCGGATGGCAAAATATTCCTCGTACGTGTATTTTTCCAGCCGCGAGGACGTTCCGCCGAAGGAATAGTTGGCGACGATGGAGTCGATCTGCACAAACGGCACTCCCCGCTGGATGAATCGCAGCATCAACTCGTAATCGCCGGCAAAACGGTATTCCAAGCGGAATGTGCCATGTTGTTCATACACAGAGCGTGAAACAAAATATGCCGGATGACCGACATGATCCGTATGCAAATATTTCGGCCGGACCGATTTGATCATCACTTCTTCTTCCCCGGAATAACACCGGAGCAATCCGTAATAGACTCCCCCTGGGTTCTGGCGGTAGCGATCGACGACGTTGCGAATCGCCGACGGTTCGTACCAATCGTCGCTATTGATGATGCCGATGACCTCTCCCGTTGCCCGCCGGATTCCCTTGTTCATCGCATCGTAAATTCCCGCATCCGGTTCCGAGATCACGATCAGCCGGTCCCGGAACACCGGACGGTACGACTCGATGATCTCCAGCGTCCGGTCGGTCGAGACGCCGTCCACAAAGATATATTCGATATCGGGATATTCCTGGGCGACGACCGAATCGATCGTACGTTTGATGGTCGCTTCCGAATTTTTACAGACGGTGATGATGCTGACGAGTGGTGTCACGATCGGGATCCTTTATTGATCAGAGCCGTATAGACCGCTTCCGTCCCGGCGACGGTTTTTTCCCACGAAAAGTTTTTTAAACGTTCGAATCCTTTGGCAATCAATTCATTCCGCTTATCGTCACTGTCGATCACCTGCCGTACGGATTCCCGAATGGATTCCGGATCCTCCGGCGAACAATAGAGAACCGCTTCCCCGCCGACTTCGGGCAAGGAAGAGGAATTCGAAACAACCACGGGACATCCGCACGAGAACGCTTCCAGCACCGGGAGTCCGAACCCTTCATATTTTGTCGGATAAATCAAACAGAGCGCCTGTGCATACCATTCGCGCAATTGTACGTCATCGGGCTGCGATTGACGCACTTGCGATTCAATGCCGTATTTTCTCAAGCGTTCGCGTTCGGCGGCCGTTAACGGCGGACCGGCACACCAGAGCTGCAGTGACCGGTCGCGGACGAAGATATCGGCAATGGCGTCGATCATAAAATCAAAATTTTTATAAATTTCGCGCGTTCCGACATACAGGAGATATCGCGGGGCGACCTTGTTCCTCGGC
>CAZRWF010000061.1:15349-15508 GCA_964603685.1 uncultured Chitinophagaceae bacterium | reverse complement strand
CAAACAGAAAACGGCATCCTTTCGGATACCGTTTTCTGTTTGAGTGCCCGGGACTGGACTTGAACCAGCACAGCCTTGCGGCCACAGGCTTCTGAGACCTGCGTGTCTGCCAATTTCACCACCCGGGCATGAATCAAAAAGATATAAAGAACAATAATT
>CAZRWF010000061.1:0-15249 GCA_964603685.1 uncultured Chitinophagaceae bacterium | reverse complement strand
GCCCGCCTGACCGCTGTCGGGCAGGTCTGCCAATTTCACCACCCGGGCATGAATCAAAAAGATATAAAGAACAATAATTTGAATACAATAAATCACAGGCTTCTGAGACCTGCGTGCCCGCCTGACCGCTGTCGGGCAGGTCTGCCAATTTCACCACCCGGGCATGAATCTTACAAAGATACGAAGAAACCTTTTCCCTTGCAAGACGGTCTAACAGGATAGTGGAAATCGCAACTTTGTCCGTCAGAAATCGTTGTACTGAACATTATCTTCAAAAAAAGGTACCGTCATGAATTCCTCATCGTTGTTGAAACTCTCCCTCTTTGGATTATTTACTGCTGTTTTTATCACCGGACTTATCGCGTATTCTCATTCTCGCGGACACTCGTCATCCGACGCTTCGATGGAAGAGGGGATGAGCGCATCGTTGGTTGCGGCAGACCAGCAAAAAAAATTTGAAAAACAGTTTTCCGTGACGGAAGGCGGTTCGCTTTTCGTGAATGCCGATGCCGGAGACGTTACGATCGATACATGGGACAAAAATGAAGTGAGTGTCGTCGTGGAAGTGGAAGGAAGCGACAGCCGTGCAGAAAAATACAAAGTAGAATTCAAACAGGAAGGGAATACCGTCACCGTCACGGGAAAAGTGCATGATAAAAGTTTCTTCAAGTGGCATGTCGGCTCTCTTCGCGCGTACTATACTATTCACACACCCAAAAAATTCAACACAACCGTGGAAACATCCGGCGGCGATGTCCGGGCCAAAAATCTCACAGGCCGGTGCGACTATTCGACGAGCGGAGGAAACATTCGCGTGGAAGTGATTGATGGCGATACAAAACTCGGCACTTCAGGTGGGAATATCCACGCCCGCGACGTTCACGGGGATCTCGAAGCGGAGACTTCCGGCGGAAATGTGGTGTGCGAAAATATCAGTGGAAACGTCAACGGATACACTTCGGGAGGCGACGTGGAATTGATGGGTGTCGGAGGCCGTGTCAAAGGAGGAACGTCCGGGGGAAATATTATCGTCCGGGTGGCGGGGGAAAATAAAGGGATTGATGTGGAAACATCCGGCGGTGATATCGATATTTTTGTGAAAGAAGGAATCGGTGCCGATATCGACGCGGAAACAAGCGGCGGATCGGTCGACTGCGAATTGCCGGTCACCGTCCGCGGAAAAGTGCGGGACAGCGAACTGCATGGCAAGATCAACGGAGGGGGAAATCCCATTCGTGCGTCGACGACCGGGGGGAACATCAGAATCGCCGAATATAAATAATTCTATACTGTCGGTTCCAAAAGAAGGACGGTCGTCATGACCGTCCTTTGCATTTTAAAGAGCACGGTCGTTCCCGCACGCGTACACCGTCCGATTGAATTTCGCACGACTTTTCTTATATTCTCGTATGAACGATACGATCATTCTCGGAATCGAGACCTCCTGTGATGAAACATCCGCCGCGGTGATGCGGAACGGGAAATTGCTGTCGAACGTCATTTCGTCGCAGCTGATCCACCGGCAATTTGGCGGTGTCGTTCCGGAATTGGCCTCCCGGGCGCATCAGCGATTGATCGTTTCGGTGGTGGAAGAGGCATTGCGAAACGCCGGTGTCCGGAAAGAGGAAATCTCTGCCGTTGCGGCGGCGGTCGGTCCGGGATTGATGGGTGCGCTGCTCGTTGGAGTCAACTTCGGAAAAGCGTTCGCCTACGGGGCGGGAATTCCGTTTATCGCCGTCAATCACATGGAAGCGCATATTTATTCCAATTTTATCGATCCGCCGGCGCCGAATTTTCCTTTTCTGAATTTAACCGTTTCCGGCGGACACACACAATTGGTACTGGTGCGGAATGATTTTCACTATACGATCATTGGCGAAACGAAGGATGATGCGGCCGGCGAAGCGTTCGACAAAGTGGGGAAGATGCTCGGTTTGGGTTACCCGGGGGGACCGCAAATCGACCGGTGGGCATCACAAGGGAATCCGAACAGAGTGACTTTTCCGCGGCCGTATGCGGGTGACGACGATTTTGATTTCAGTTTCAGCGGCATTAAAACATCGGTATTGTATTATTTGCGCGATCATGGATTGCGGGAGAGGGTCATTCCCGAACCGATTCTGGCCGATCTTTGCGCCGGGTTTCAACGTTCCGTGGTCGACGTGTTGGTGCACAAGACGATCCGGGCGGCTATACAATATTCCGTACCGCAGATCGCCATGGCGGGCGGTGTTTCCGCCAACAGCGGCTTGCGCCGGGAAATGGCATCCGCCGCGGCGGATCGGGGCCTGGAATTGTTTATTCCCCGCATCGAGCTGTGTACCGACAACGGGGGAATGATCGCGGAAGCGGGATACCGGAAATTCCTCCGCTCGATGTTTTCTCCCGCCACCGTAACGGCTCAACCGAATTTGGAATTGGAGCACGGATCGTGACGCCGCGAATACAATCCGCATTTCAACGTTCGGCCGCGGCGCGAACGCCGGTGGTGATACCCTACATCACTCCGGAATTTCCTCTTCGCGGTTCCACCGTTCCGCTGATTCTCGCATTGGAAAAAGCAGGCGCGGCGATGATCGAGGTCGGGATTCCTTTCTCCGATCCGTTAGCGGATGGTCCGGTGATTCAGCACTCGTCCGAAACGGCGATCGCCAACGGTGCTACGGTCTCCCTTATCCTTGACCGCGTACGTGAAGCGAGAGAAAAGACCGGCATTCCGATTATTCTGATGGGGTATATCAATCCGATCCTGCGGTACGGGATGGAAAATTTTCTTCGCGAGGCGCACGACGCAGGGGTGGACGGTGTGATCATACCTGATCTCCCGCCGGAAGAGAGCGGGGAATTCCGCACGTTGAGCCGCCGGTACGGCGTGAGCAATGTGTTCCTCATTGCGCCGACCACAACGGATGAACGTATCGCTGTCATCGATGCGTTGTCGACCGATTTTTCCTATTGTGTTTCCGTGACCGGTGTTACCGGATCACCATTGTCGGAACAGAACTCTCTTTCCCTTTTTTTGGACCGCGTTCGTCGGAACACCAAAAAACCGTTCGTTGTGGGATTCGGCATCTCTACCAAGGATCAGGTGGACCGCATCGTCCGTTCGGCGGACGGGGTGGTGATCGGATCAGCGCTGGTATCGGCGATCGGTACTGCCCGTTCCGTGCCGGAAGCGGCGGAAACTGCGGCATCATTTCTTTCATCGGTGCGTTGATATGGATAATATAGAGGAGTGGCGAAAAAAGATCGATGAGCTTGATCAGCGGCTGGTGGAACTGCTGAACGAGAGGGCTCGGTATGCCGACGAGATCGGCAAGATCAAAGAACGGCTCGGCATGGAAGCATATTCACCGAAACGGGAGAAGGAAGTGTTGGAGAATATTTTGAAACATAATCGAGGACCGTTGAATGATCTCGCCTTGCGGCGGTTGTTCGAACGGATTATTGACGAATCCCGGAAACTTGAACGCGAGGCGATGAGTGAACGGAAACGATCGAAATAAACGAATTGTTTTGACCGTGTTCGGAAGCGCCGCCGCAATGGTCGTTGCGGCAGCCGTCGTCATTTTTTATTTCCCCAACTCGTTCGAACCGTCGCCGAAGTTCATCACCGTCAGCAAAGGACAATCTTTCTCCAGCGTCGCCGATTCGTTGGAAGAACGGGGTATCATCAACAGCGCATTCACCTTTAAAATTGCCGGCCGGCTGTTGGGCGTGACGCAAAAAATGCGCGTGGGAAAGTACAGTTTTGTCAGCGGTATTTCTAACAAAGAAATCCTCGATGACATCGAAGGTGGATATTCCACCATTAGTTCGAGCGTAGCGCTGCGCGAAGGGGTGCGCACCCGCGTGTTTGCCCGGATCCTGAAGCGGCACATCGGAATCGATTCGGCGAAGTTCATGGCACACTACAGCGACACGTCGCTGATCGGCATCTATCCGCATAATGCGGTTTCTCTGGAAGGATATCTGATGCCGGATACCTATTCGTTCTTCTGGCAGGATGATGAGCGGGAGATCGTCCAGCGGATGATTACCGAGTTTCGGGAATTTTTCGTCGACTCGCTGCAGCGGCGGATGAAACAACTCGGGTACGATTTAAACGACGTGATGACCATGGCCTCCATCGTGGAAGGGGAAGCGGTGTATGACGACGAAAGGGCGATCATTGCGGGCGTCTATTATAATCGGCTGAAAAAACGGATGCGCCTGCAGGCCGATCCGACCGTCTGGTTTGTCGTTTCCGATACGTCGAAACGATTGACCAAAAAGAGTCTGTTGGTGGATTCACCGTACAATACGTACAAACATTACGGTCTGCCGCCGGGACCGATTAATAATCCGGGACGGGCATCGATCATCGCAGCACTGTATCCGGCAAAACATCAGTACATCTATTTTGTCGCCGACAACAACGGCCGGCACCGGTTCGCCAAAAATTACGAGGAACATCAACGAAACGTGCGATTATACCGGAAAGCACGCGCGTTGGCGAAGAACGGGGGATAAACTCCTGCCTTGCACTGCGAGGGCAATTTCCGTATATTAAGGCCGTACATTCACCACCAATAAACGAAAGTATCATCATGAAACCCGAAATACACCCGGAATACAGAAAAGCGGTCGTTTCCTGCGTTTGCGGAAACACGTTCGAGACCCGCTCGGCGATGGGCAATATCCACGTCGAAATCTGCTCTGCGTGTCATCCATACTACACCGGAAAACAAAAGCTGATTGACTCTGCCGGTCGTGTTGAACGATTCAACAAGAAGTATGCGAAGAAGGCAGCGGCAACGGCATAAATTTTTTTATGCATCGTCTCACAATCAACGGAATGGTCCCAGCGAACATTCCGTTTTTTGTTTTACGATGGCGTACCGCAGAGATCGCTGAGAACGCGGAGAATAGATGTCCTTGAACGTCATTACCGAAAGGATTATCGGTAGTTGTATTGATGTTCATCAACATTTGGGCCCCGGGTTATTGGAATCGGCGTATGAGGAATGCGTATATTTTGAATTGGTTCAATCAGGACTCTACGTTGAGCGTCAGACACCGATCCCGGTGCAATACAAATCAATTTCACTGGATTGTGGTTATCGCATCGATCTGTTCGTCGAACGAAAAATTGTGCTCGAACTCAAATCTGTCGATCGATTGCTTCCGATCCATGAGGCACAACTCTTAACATACTTGAAATTGTCATCTGCTCCTGTCGGATTATTGATCAATTTTAACGTCACCCTTCTCACCAAGGGATTGCGTCGTTTGGTCAATAATTTTGAAGAGGAAGGGAAGTGAAAATATTCTCTGCGGTCTCTGCGTCCTCCGCGGTGAATTTTTATTGTGTAGTACCTGAAAAAGGATATTCGTATGTCCGCCCACATATGTCTTTTTGAAGACATCTATTACCCGAACCTGCTTCCGCTCGTGTATTTCCGTCCCACCTTCAACCTGCGCTGCGGCATCCTCTCGTTGAAAGAAAAAGTACAGCACGCGTATCCGGACGCGGAAGTGACGCTGCATTGCCGTTCGTACATGGCGGACTATATGCGGCTGCGGAATCCCGGCCTCTCGGTCAATGCGATCTCCGGACAACGATGCCTCTTCATCAACGGCAGGGCGGTGGTCGATGCGGCCTTCGCCCGGCTGATTCCGGCGGAGGGGGAGCAGGACATGGTGTACGTGATGGACGACAAAGTCGTTGCAGCGCGCGTGAGCGGCGCAAAATTACAGACGCTGAAAGGACACCTGTCGGGCATTTTTTCGCTGTCGGATTTCGACGGACTACCCGTGAAACAAGTGTCGGTGACCATGATCTCATATCCGTGGGAGTTGATCAAGCACAACGGAGAACAGCTGCGAAAGGACTTCTCCGTTCTGACTGCGGGCAGGAAAAAGAAAAAAACGGCAACCAAAAATCCTCCGGGTGCCTTTCTGTTGAATGAACAGAATATCTTCATCGGGGAGGGAACATCCGTGAAACCGGGAGTGGTGATCGATGCCGAAAACGGTCCGGTGTATATCGGACGCAACGTCCAGGTAATGTCCTTTTCCGTGATCATCGGACCGGCGTACATCGGAGACAATTCCATTGTGAAGGCCGGGGCAAAAATTTATCCGGACTGCAGTATCGGTCCGGTCTGTAAAGTGGGGGGCGAATTGGAAGCGACGATCATTCACAGTTATTCCAACAAACAACACGACGGATTTCTCGGGCATTCGTACCTCGGCGCCTGGGTGAACTGCGGTGCCGGTACGGTGACGAGCGACCTGAAGAACAATTACGGACCGGTAAAAGTGTACGTGAACGGCGAACCGGTGGACAGCGGCATGCAGTTCGTCGGGGTGACGATCGGAGACCATTCGAAAACGGCCATCAATTCCACGTTCAACACCGGAACGGTAATCGGAGTATCGTCCAATATTTTCGGGACCGGATTCCCGTCCAAATACGTCCCTTCCTTTTCCTGGGGAGCCGCGGGGGAAACGTTTACCACGTATAATATCGACAAAGCGCTCAGTGTCGCCGGGAAAGTGATGATCCGGCGGAAAATCGAATTGAGCGATGCGGAAGAGAAACTCTTCCGGAAAATATTCGATCTCACGACGGACGAACGCCGCAAACGCGGCATGCCGCTGTAAGCGGATCTTCCGGACCGCCGTATGGCCGTCCGGCATTCTCCATTGAACGAACCGAAGCACCTTTATTATGGAACAAACACCCGCACCACAGAAAAACGAACACCGTGAAGAGAAAAAACAGCTCTTCAGCGGCGTCCGCGGCACGGCGGTGAAAATACTCAACCGAGTGGAACGGACCGATTCGTATCTCGACAAACTGATCGAAGCAGAGCTTCGCTCCGGCGAGCTGAACGATTTCGACAAAGCGCTGCTGATGGAGATTGTGCACGGCGTTCTGCGGTGGCAATCCAAACTTGATTGGGTGCTGAACGGATTTTTCCACGGCAATTTCGCGAAAGCGGAAGTCACCGTCCGGAACACGCTCCGTTCGGCGCTGTATCAGATCCTGTTCCTGGATAAAGTACCCGATTTTGCCGCCGTCAACGAGGCAGTGGAATTCATCAAACGGATACGAAGCGACAAAGCGGCGGGTTTGGTCAACGGAGTTCTCCGGAACATCATCCGGAACAAAGAGGGGATCCACTATCCTGATGTGCAAAACGATGCCGCGTTATACCTTTCCACGATGTATTCATTCCCGCTGTGGATGGTGAAACGATGGATGAATCGCTTCGGGTTTTATGAGACGGAAAAACTGCTGGAGGCGAGCAATCACAAACCGGGGCTCACGCTGCGGGTGAATACCCTGAAGACGAACATCGATGATTTCAAAAAAATGTTCGATCTGCAGAACATCGCACACGAACAGTCGCCTTTCCTGCCGCTGTTTGTGCGGACCTCCACGTTGGCTAACATTTCCAATTCCGAGATCTTCCGCCGTGGGTTTTTTACGGTCCAGGACGAAAGCGCCGGCCTCGCCGCTTCGCTGCTGGATGTGCAGCCGGGCGAACGGGTCATCGATCTCTGCTCCGCACCCGGAGGGAAGACCACCTTTTTCGGCGAAACGATGAAAAATTCCGGCACGATCGTCGCCGTCGATAAATATCAGACCCGGTTAAACCTGGTCCGCTCTGCCTGTGAACGCCTCGGCGTCACCAACGTGCAGTACGTGGCGGCGGACGGTGTGGAATTTTCCGGCGATCCGGCGGACAAAATCCTAATTGACGCGCCGTGTTCCGGGCTCGGCGTGCTCTCCAAAAAACCGGACATTAAGATCAAACGGGAAATGCGAGAGATCCACGACGTGGTAAAGATCCAGCAGCGTCTTCTCGACAATGCCGCAACGCTGTTAAAACCGGGAGGCGCCATGGTGTACAGTACGTGTACGATGGAACCGGAGGAAAATTTCGGCATCGTCCGTCAATTCCTGCAGTCGCATCCGGAATTCGCCGTCGACCACGCGGCACGGCTGGTGAACGAAAAACTGGTCTCGCCGGACGGCTTCGTCGAAACTTTCCCGCACCGCAACGGCATCGACGGATCGTTCGCGATCCGATTGGTCAAACAACATCCTTAATCCCATCACGACCGACGAAAGAACGACATGAACTACAATACATTGTTCATCGAAGAGATTCAGCGCATTCAGAGCGCCAATACGTACAAATATGAGACGGCGTTCACTTCGCCGCAAGCGGGTGTGGTGACCGTGAAGGGGAAGAAGACCATCATGATGGCTTCTAATAATTATCTGGGAATGTCGAATCATCCGGTGGTAAAAAAAGCGGCGATCGACGCCATAAAAGAGTACGGATACGGAATGGCCTCCGTCCGATTTTTGTGCGGAACACAATCGATTCATCTGGAACTGGAAAAGAAGATCTCAAAATTCGTCGGCACGGAGGATACGATCCTCTTTTCGTCCGCTTTTGCCGCGAACAACGCCTTTTTCCCCTCGTTGCTGAACGAAAAACTGGGGAGGGAGCAGTACAAAGATGTCATCTATACGGACGGATTAAATCACGCCAGCATTATTGACGGCATGCGCCTCTGCAAAACGGAGACGACCGATAAGAAAATCTACCGCAATAATGACATTGCCCAGCTGGAACAACTGCTCGAAGCGGATAAAAACTCGGACTACCGGTTTAAAATCATCGCGACGGACGGGGTGTTCAGCATGGAAGGAAGTTACGCCCATCTGGCCGCACTGGCGGCGCTGGCGAAACGATACGATGCCATGCTGTTTGTGGACGACTGTCACGCCATCGGGGTGGTCGGCAAAACCGGCAGAGGGACGCCGGAAAAATTCGGCATTTTGAAAAAAGTGGATGTCCTGACCGGCACGCTCGGCAAAGCGATCGGCGGTGCTTTGGGAGGATATATCTCCGGCAGCGCGTCTCTGGTAGAATATCTCCGTCAGAAAGCCCGGCCATACACCTTCTCCAACTCTCTTCCCCCTTCCGTCGTGATGGCCAGTATTGCCGCGTTCGATCTTCTTTCCGCGGACCGGTCGATCGTTCAACGGCTGCACGACAATACGGCATATTTTCGAAAAGAGATCGCCCGCCTCGGTTTCCATATTCTGGAAGGAGACCATCCGATCGTTCCGGTGATGCTCGGCGAAGCATCGGTCGCCCAGGAGATGAGCAAAGCGCTGTTGAAGGCAGGGGTATATGTGAAAGGACTGTGGTTCCCGGTGGTTCCGAAAGGGGAAGCGCGGCTCCGCGTTCAGATCTCCGCCGCATTATCCCGGAAAAATCTCGATGACGCATTGAATGCGTTTGAAACCGTCGGACGGAAAATGAACGTCATTTCATAGACCGACGTATGCCGCACTCCCAACAACGGTATCTTTTTATCGATCTCCTGCGTTTCCTGGCGGTGGTGTTCATGATCCAGGGACATACCTTCGATGCATTGTTGGATTTTTCGCTGCGGACGCATTCACTCTATTTTATCCACGATTTTTTTCACGGCTTCATCGCTCCGATGTTTCTGTTCGCCTCCGGCGTGGCGTTCGGCATATCGACCTTTAAGAAGTGGGAGGAACACACCGCCTTTTCGAAGACGGTGGCGCGCCGGTACGGAAAATTCGTCGGGCTGATTCTGATCGGGTACGCGCTTCATTTGCCCTTCTTTTCCCTTCAAAAGATCGTCAGCGAAGCGAAGCCGAATGAGATCGCTGCGTGGCTGCAAGTGGATGCGCTGCAATGTATCGCCGTGACGTTGCTGATCCTTCAAACCGCAGTGCTGATCCTGAAGCAAGAACGGCGCTTCGTCATTTTCCTTTCGTTTCTTGCGGCCGGCGTCATTTTTCTCTCACCGCTGGTGTGGAATATCGATGCCGTCGGTGCCATGCCGCTCTGGATCGCATCGTACATCAACGCGGGGAACAATTCGTGGTTTCCGTTGTTCCCGTGGTCCGGTTACATCCTGTCGGGTGTCGTGTTCGCCTGGATTTTTATGAATGCGCAGGATCGCGGGACGGCGGCGGAATTGATGGAAAAAAATGTGGTAGCCGGATTGGCGGCGCTTGTGGTGAGTTTTATTGTTGTAAACCTTCCGACGAACGTCTATCCGCTGCACGACGTGTGGAAGGTAAATCCGCTGATCATTACGGGCCGGCTCGGATTCGTTCTGCTGGTGACGAGCGGCATCTTTTTTGCGGAACGGTCGCTGAAGATCAATCCGTTCCTCCCGCGGATCATCGGACGGGAATCGCTGTTTATCTATATTCTGCATCTGGTGATTCTCTACGGTTCGGTGGTGAACAAAGGATTGCAGCAGATCATCCTGCCGACGCTCTCCGTTGTCGAATCATCGGCGGCGTTCGTGATCGTATTTGTGTCGATCGGCGGATTTACGGTCGGCTGGCACCAGGTGAAGAAACATCATGCGCAAACGGCGATGGCGGCACGGATCGCGCTCGCCATCATATTCATCTTTTTCTTTTTAATCCGTCCGTACTAAATGGAAAAACCCAAATCCCGTTTCGTCTATATCGATCTGCTGCGCGGCTGGGCCGTGATCGTGATGATCGAAGTGCATGTGTTCAATGCATTTCTGATCCCTTCCATCCGCGAAGAATCGTGGTTTTCGGTGCTGAATTTCGTGAACGGCCTGGTCGCACCGTCGTTCCTTTTTATTTCCGGATATTCGTTCGTGCTCGTCGCTCAGCGGAAATGGAATGATTATCTTTCGCTCAACGCCGTTTTTTGGAAACAAGCCGGAAGGATTCTGCAGGTGCTCGCGGTCGGTTATGCATTGCATCTGCCCTATTTTTCCTTCGCGAAACTGACCGAAATACCCGCTGCCGAATGGAGCGTTTTTTGGAAAATTGACGTTCTGCATGCGATCGCTTCTTCATTGTTCGTGCTGTTGATACTGGTCCTGATAGCGCGGACCCAACGCCGGTATTTTGCCTTCATCGCCTTCCTGGCAGCGGTGGTGATTTTTGCTTCACCCTTGATGTACGACAGAAATATCGATCATCTGCTGCCGGAAGCACTCGGCAATTATTTCACGGCGGCGCACCGGTCGCAGTTCCCGCTTTTTCCGTGGATGGGATTCGTTTTGTGCGGTGGACTGGTCTCGCAATTGAACGTCTGGTGGAAGGAGGCGCTCGGAGAGCGACAGGTATTTTTCCGGTTTTTTGCGGCCGGTTTAACCTTCATCGCCGTTGCGATCGGTGCGGACCTGCTGCCGGTTGTTCTCTACCCCGAACACAATTTTTGGCGCGCCAGTCCAGGATTCTTTTTCATCCGCCTCGGCATCGTGCTCATCATTCTCGCCACATTGTGGTATTGGGAACAGGTGAACCGGTCGGGACGATCGATCGTGAGTATCATCGGTTCCGAATCGCTCGTGGCCTATGCCGGCCATCTTCTGGCGATTTACGGCATGTTCTGGGACAATAAAAGTCTCGCCTTTATCATTGGGAAGACCAAAACGGTCCCGGAAGTGATCCTTATGACCGTCGCACTCGTTGCCGCCACCGTGGCGGTATCGTATGTCTGGAATCGGATCAAAAATTGGAGTATGTTCTATGCACGGGTGTTGATGTACTCTATTCTGATCCTCGTGCTATATGTTTTTTTCACCAAACCGTTTTGATTCATGGAAATTGTCACCGTCATATTGCTTGCTGTTCTGATCGGCATCATCGCCTACACACAATGGCGCCCAAAACCCGTTTCCGTGCAGGATCAATCCCAATTGATGATCCAACAACAACTCGATTCGCTCCGGACCGAAGTGGCGCAGACGCTCCGCGCAACCACGGAGGCGGTCTCTCAGAATATCAAACAATCCTCCGATGTGATGTTTGAAAGTTTGCGGACTTCCACGGACAACATCAATCAGCAGCTGGGGAATGTTCGCCAATCGCTGAATCAAACGACCGAACAGTTCAATCAACAGCTCTCCGCGCAGACCAGCACGATCGGCACCCGGCTGGACAATGCCGCCCGGGTGATTCAGGATTTGAAACAAAGCCAGGGACAATTGATGCAGGCGGGGGAAGAGATCAAACAACTCGGACAAAGCATGTCCAAACTGGAAGAACTGCTCAAAGCGCCGAAACTCCGGGGCGGTCTCGGGGAACTGCTGCTCGGCGACATCCTGAAGCAGGTACTGCCGGCCGCAAGTTACGAAACACAATTCCGGTTTAAGACCGGGAATGCCGTGGATGCGATTATCCGCACGGCGAACGGAATCATTCCCATCGATTCGAAATTCCCCCTCGAAAATTTCCGCAAGATGGCCGAAGCGCAGAACGATGCGGAAAAAAAAGCTGCGTACAAACTTTTTGTCAGCGACGTTAAAAAACACATCGACGCCATTTCGCAGAAATATATTCTGACCGATGAAGGAACGTTTGATTTTGCCCTGATGTATATTCCGGCCGAAAACATCTATTATGAGACGGTGATCAAAAACGAGATGTACGGCGACGCGAATAATTTGTACGAATATTGCGTCTCCAAACGCGTCTTCGCCGTCTCGCCCAACACCCTCTATCCGCAGCTGCAGGTGATCGCGCTCGGCTTCAAGGGAATGGAAGTGGAAAAAAGCGCTAAAACGATCATCCAAAATCTCACCCGCCTCCAGTCCGACCTCGGAAAGTTCACCGAAGATTTCGAAAAGGTGGGAGTCCATCTCACCAATGCAAAGAACAAGTACGATGACGCTAATCACCGGCTCGACAAATTCGACGCGAAGCTGAAACAATCCTCCGGAATCATCGCATCCGGCGATGCGGACCAACCGTCGTTATTGCCGTAGTCCTCTCCGCGGCTTGAATGTTTGGCAAGATTTCTCTACTTTTGAATAGTCGGTAATTCATCATCCACACTTCCGTTTTGCAGGAGAACGATCAATCGCAGATTTGATACAGTCTAACTAACAGCGTGCAGGCGTTTTGATTGTTTTCCATTTTCACATCCCGTAACGATCCCTCTTTGATCTATTCGTTCGTCCGAAGTACTGTGTACGTCGGAATCACCGCCGTGTCCGTGGCGGCGATGATCGCGATCGTTGTAACGTCCGCATCCGCGGGAGGGAGCCCTGTACCGTTCCGGGCGGGAATGTCGGCGCCCGCCGTTGTTCCGTTGCGTGATTCAACGGTGTCGGATACGGCCTCAACGGCCGCCGATTCTTCCGCTGCCGGCGGTTACCGGATACAGGATTCCACTTTTCTGGAACAGTTGACCTACCGCCGCAGCGATTCTCCCGCTGCCCGCGCCGTTCCACCGATCGAAAATCCGTTCTATTTAAAGACACCTTCCACGGTCACCACCTCCGTTGAACTGGATTCCACCGGGAGGTTCGTCATCGTTCGCCAGCGGGTGAGCGGAAAAGATATCCGCCTGCCGATTAAAATGCCGCTCGATGTCTATATACAACAGCGGACCGCCTCCGATTTTTCGAACAATTTTGCGCAGCTGATCGATCAGGAAGAGGATGCCAAGGCGGCGAAGAAGAAGGATGATCTGGGCGAACTTCTCGGATCGTTTACCCGCATTGACATACCCGTTCCGGCCAATCCGGTTTTTTCCATTTTTGGCCCGCCGCGGATCAATCTGAACATCTCCGGCGCGGTGGATATCCGTGCGGCTTTCCGGAACACCACGACCGATCAGCAGACGTTGAGCGCATTCGGCAACACAAGGAACGAACCTGATTTCGCACAGGAAGTGCAGATTAACGTCAGCGGGACGATCGGCGACAAATTGAACATTCTCGCCGATTGGAACACGCAGCGGACGTTCGAATACGAGAACCAGCTGAAAATTAAATACACCGGTTATGAAGACGAGATCGTTCAAAGCGTGGAAGCAGGCAACGTTTCGCTCTCCACCAGTTCGGGATTCGTCTCCAGCAGCTCCGCTTTGTTCGGTATCAAGACCGCCTTGCAGATCGGACCGCTGAAATTGACGGCGATTGCGTCGCAGAAAAAAGGACAGATACAGGAAAAAAATGTCTCGGGTGGTGCGCAGAAGATCGATTTCAACAAACGGGCGTGGGAATATTCCAAGGACCACTTTTTTATCGACACCGTCTACCGATCCGGCTACGAACCGTACGTCAAAAATCGTACGCTCACCCGTCCCGGTTTGCAAGTGAAGGAGAATGAATACGAAGTGTGGCTCTATCACATCGGTGCGGCGAACGAAACGATGCGAAGGGCGAACGCCTATTTTAATCTTCCGGGTGTCCTTGCGTCATCATTCGATTCCACCTCGTACCGCAATCTCCGGTCGCCGGGTACATCCACCAACTCGGAAAAAGGAATCGTGGCCGGATACTGGGATCGGTTGGAGCCCGTCAAGGATTACCGCTTGAACCGCGATGCCGGCTATATTACCATGAACCGATCGGTGCAGGACGGTCAGGCGATTGCGATCGCGTACCGAATCGAAAACGGTCCGGGGTCGGGCGATGACTCGTTGTACGGAACATTGACGAAAAACGAAAGCGGGTTGGATTCCGTGCTCGTGTTGAAACTGGTGAAACCGCTCAATTATATCCTGCCGCAGGACAGCGTACCGTTTTCGCTGATGCTGAAGAATATCTATCCGCTCGGCGGCCGGAAGGTGGACAAAGAGGGGTTTTCCCTCGAGATCAAATACGGCGAGTCGGGACAGGATCCGGTGGACGTGATCGGTTCCAAAAAAATCATCACCCTCTTCGGACTGGATGTGATCAACGGCGCCGGAGCGAATATTTCCGACGGTATTTTCGATTTTAATCCCGGCGTCACGATCGATCAGGAACGGGGTGAAGTGATTTTCCCGTCGCTTCGTCCGTTCACCGACGGTTTGCGGGCTGCGTTGACGGCGGACGATTTTCAGCCGCCGCTGGAAGATTCAGTCGTTCAAAAATATCTATACAACGACCTCTACGATACCACCAGCGCCGGTGCACAGCAGAACACGTTGAAGGACCGCTTTGTCATTACCGGACAAATCACTGCGTCCAGCTCGAACACGATCAACCTCGGATTTAACGTGGTGGAGGGGAGCGTGCAGGTGATATTGGACGGCGAACCGCTCGTCGCGAATATCGACTATACGGTGGATTACATCATCGGACAAGTGATCATCAAAAAGCAGGAGGCGCTCGTTCCGGGAAAAAATCTGCAGGTAAAATTCGAACAGAACGACCTTTTCCAGCTCGCCTCCAAAACGCTGCTCGGCATGCGGGGCGAAGTGGACGTGT
>CAZRWF010000060.1:0-16522 GCA_964603685.1 uncultured Chitinophagaceae bacterium | reverse complement strand
GAACGGATAACCTCGTCCGGATATCCGCTGGTGATCGTGAGGATTTCCACCCGATCGCCGGAAATCCGGTACACCACTCTCCACGATTTCAGCGCGATCACGAAGGAACCGTTTTCGTGTTTCATGATCCGGCGGTAAGAATGCGGGAACGGATCGAAGGAAAGGATGTCGATCGCCCGGTCGAGAAGATGGATATCGTGTTCGCGTTCCAGCCAGTCGGACTGTTCCCGCGCGAGCGGCGACACATCCACCCGGAACGGTGCGGGAGATGCCTGTTCCACCTCCGCGAGCCAGCCGATCCGAGAATCGGGAAACGCTTCGGCGTACGGAATATACGGTTTGATGTCGAGGATGGGGGTTCCGTCCAGCAGATCGGGATTTTCCACGGTGATCACCCGGCCGTTCACTTCCCGCAGCGGACAGAGGGAGAGTCCGATCGGATTGGGGCGATGCGGCGACCGGGTGGCGAACACTCCCCGCTTTGTTCGGCCGCTGCGCGGCGGGAGTACTTTCGGCTTCCAGTCGGTGTTGTGATGAAACCAGGAGAGAATCCAGATCCGTTCGAATCCCTCCAGATATTCCAACGCCTGGTCGAAATTTTTTCCGGGAAACAGCGTGATCGTCCCGATCACAGTCTCCTTGTCCAGACCCGGCTGTCGCGGCGCATGCTGACGCTCGCGGTACGGCGTGGAAATGATGCCGATCGGTTCCAGATGGAGTGTCGTTGTCATCGCTATTCATTCGCAGGGATTCCGTTCACGGAAGGAGAGCCCCGGCGATCTATCAAAATTTGTGCCGGTAACTGGCATAGAGTGAAAAGACATCCATGAACGATCCTCTATTATAGGAAAGTTCTTGATCCGCATAGTCGAACGACAGTCCGACGGAAGACACAGGTCCGATGACATATTGTACGCCGGCGCCGATCCCTTGCGAGCGGAGATTGTACAGGTTTCCGCCGTCGGTCAGCCGGTCCTCATCGGGAGAAATACCGCCGCCGATTTTTGCGAAAAGGTAATCGCCCTCCGCCCCAAAGTACTGCCTCACGGTGAGTGAAAGTGATCGGGAAAAACTCACGTTACCGGGAGTGATATAGGTGCGGAGGGAAAACCAATAATTGCCGAAATAATATCCGAGCGAGCCGGTATAGATATTCACCGGTTTCGGATCGAAGTACAGGTGACGCGAACCGATCGATCCTTCGAATTTCGCCGGGAGCGAGAAGAAGAGTTCCACGCCGATCCGATGGGCGGGGAATAATGAAACGCCGGATGTATCGGAATATCCATAGTTCAGATATCCATAGATCCCGTCGAAAATCGGCGGATACCATTCCGCTTCGTATTGAAATGCGGTCGTCTGCCGCCGGTCCGCCATATTCACCTTGGCGAAGAGGGAACCGAGCGGCGTACTCCGGCTGTATTGCATTGTTACAATCTGATGCGGCCGGACCGATTCGGATGTCCAGTCGTACGAATACGCCGCACTGATAGTATTCAGGATCCCCTTCGTTTTGATCGACGCGCGGAGCGGTTCAATATTCGGATTCGACCGGTTGAGGTCCTCGAGGATCGAAACGGTGATCAATGCTTCCTGATCTCGGTTCATATCACGATAGATTTTCGCCCGCGTCTCCAAAAAGATTTCGTCATTCGGGAAGAAGCGCAGGGCTTGATTCACCAATGTCAGCGCTGAGGAAAGCTGGTCGTCCCAAATCTCCACGTCGATCGCAGCCCGGAGTGCATCGGCATATTTCGGATTATCACGCAGGACGATCCGGAGTTCTTCACGCGCTTCGTTCCGCCGGCCGTCCCACGCAAACGTGCGCGCCAACAAAATGCGAAGGTCGGCGTATGTCGGACTTTTCACGAGAGCCGCTTTTAAGAGTACGCGCGCCGAGTCGCGGGATCCGGCGAAGGCCAGGTCGCGGGCACGCAGAAACAGTTCATCGGAATCGAGCGAATCAAGCGATGATTGCGCCGGCAAAAGGCCGATAAACGAAAATGTAAAAACGAGAAGGGAGAACTTGATCATAGTGACAATGTACGGATAAGTTGTCGAAGCGTCATCTCTTTTGTGCGCCGGCGATCTTTTCGTGCAAGGAGCGTGCATCGGCGAATCCGGGATTCTTTCGCAGCAGCCGGTCAACCTCCGCCTGCGCCGCAGAGTCGCGTTCCGCGGCAAAGAGGATCTCGGCACGGAATAACAATGCCTCTTGATTCTCCGGCTGCAGGCCGATGCACCGTTCGGCATTCCGCAGTGCGGAATCATTCTCGCCGTTCCAAAATTCTGTGTATGCCAGTCCGAGATAAGCGTCGGGATAATTCGGCGACCTCCGGATCACTTCGTTAAAGGCCGTTTTCGCCTCCTCGTACCGGTGTTCCCACGCAAGTGTCCGTCCCAACAGCGTACGGACATCATGAAAATCGGGATTGATGGCGAGAAGCCGGCGGCAGAGACCACGCGCTTCCGCATAATATCCATTGAAGGCGGTATCCCGCGCGAGCAGAAAGAGCTGGTCGCTGTTCAATCTCAGCCGGTCGATGGCAGCAAACAATATCCGGTCGTCGACCTCTTCCCCCGTGTTGCGCCGTTTGCGCGGTAGCGGAAAAATCTTGTTCCGATCCACCACCGATGTGAACATCCGCGCTAACGCGTCCCTTTTTTCCGCCACAACCGCCGCAATACTGTCATCGGTGATCTCTTCGATATCCAAGCCTTCGAGCAGCGTGAACAATCGCGATCCGGAAAGGAAATGTTTCCCATCGATCATATCCGACATCTCCCCTTTGAACGGCATCATCAATCGGGTATGGATGTTCCGGAACGCTTCCGTCGTATCGACGAGGGAGCCGACCCAATGTTCCTCCTCCGGCATCGCGAGCCGGTATCTGTTCTTCAGCAACGATAGGAGTGTGGGAGCCACTTCCATGTGCGTCGAAACCGAATGAAACGTCCGTGCGGTATTTAACATCGGGGAAAAGATCAGCAACGGAACGCGGTATCGATCGATCTTCGTGTCGAATGGAACGGGAATCAGCCGATGGTCGCCGGTGATGATGAAGATCGTCCTGTGATACTCCTCTCTCCGTTCATACGCCGATAAAAATTCTCTCAACGCATCGTCCGCATACAAAAGCGAAGCGAAGACTTCCGAATATCGGCGAAAGCGTTCTCTTTTTCCCTCCGGCATTTCACCGTTCACCAATATCGATTCAACTCTTTTCCGGAGTTGGTCGCTGCCGGGCGGATCGAACGGTTCGTGGGTGGAGAGGGTCAGGTAGACATCCAATCGCAGTGCGGCATCGGCGCTGTCGATCTCAGCGAACGCACGCCGGAACAATTCCTTGTCCGGATATCCCCACGAAAATCCATCCGCCGTCGGAGCCGAACGTTCGTACGACGGAGGAAAATCCTCTTCGTCGATCACGGCGTCCACCCCTTGACGTTCCAGAAATGTCCCCTGTCCGTCGAATCCGATTTTCCCGCCGTAGAAAAACGAGGTGCGATAGCCGTTCTCTTTCAAAATCGTGAACAGGGAGCGGTGATCGGGCATCGCGGCACCAAGATCCATAAATCCTTTCGGATGCAGCGGCAAAGAGGCCGTGACGGCGGGGAGCACGCCGAACGTCCGTCCGGTTGTGCTGAGAAAGTTCTTCCAAAAGAGACTTTGCCGGGAAAGAGAATCGAAAAACGGTGTGAATCCCGCGTACGTTCCCCCTTCAACGAACGAACTGCCGAGACCTTCCACGATCACGATGACGATGTTCGGTCGCACCGAACCGGAAGTGAAAAAACCTCCCAGCACATCCGCATCGGACGCCGCACGCAGCAGCGGATATTCTTCCGATGAATGTCCGCTTCCGCCGGTCCACCGGGAAAACAGATAACGTGTTGTGCCCGAAACAAAATGAACGAATTTATTTTCCGCAACGGAATATTCCGTCTCCGACGGAAATTGCTGCGGTGCGGGATAGAGGACGAAGGATAACGGAAACGATAGCGCCGTCCAAACATAAAATCCCGCAACTACTTTTCGCGAAGCGGTGAACCGGTCGGCAAACGTACGGAGGAAAAAAATCAGCAACAGTAGCACAATCGCTCCGGCTGCCGCTCCGAACGAGACTCCTCCGGAAGCGCCGATTGTTTCCGCGATATCGGTAACGGTATACCCGAACAGGTCCGCACCGAGCGGCACGAGCGTCACGGAAAAATATTCTGCCAGCAGGAACGATCCCGCCAGGATCATTCCGAGAAATGTTTGATGCAGTCGAAGTGCCGTCTTCTCGGAAAATATACGGCAGGTCAAAGCGAAGAGTAGGGAAAGGACGAACATCACGGCACCGAGCACCGATCCCTCCACAAACAGGATCTGTGCGGCAAATCCGAATGCCCCGGTATCATCGGACAATGCCCGGGAGACGGAAAAAAGTTCGTACACGCGCATCAGCAGCAGCAGCGCGACGGCGATAAGGTTCATCGCAACGAACGGATGCGCCGTGCGCAACAGCACGTCGCGAGATAGGACAACGAAGGAAAAACCGGACATAAGTGATTATTTTTTGAATCCGACGCGGGTCATCGCGCCCCAGGACTGCACACCGCGCGCGTAATCCCAAAAGGCCTTAATGCGCCACCAGACCGTAATCTGTCGATAACCGAAATTTTCCACCACGCCGAGAAGAAGCAGTTTCAACAAATCGCGCGTGCGCGGATACCGATGGAACGAAATTTCTTCGAGGATCACCGAACTGACGGAGAACATCACCCCATAGATGACCGAAACAATGAAAAAGAGAGTAAAAATTTCGATGTTGACGATTCCGAAATAAAATCCGAATCCGACGGCGAAATAACCGATCGCTTCGATCACCGGTCCGAGCAGTTCGATAAAAACAAAATACGGGACGCTCACCAGTCCCAACACCTTGTATTGTTTGTTGAACAACATCCGTTTGTGGATCAACAGCGTGTCGAGCAGGCCGCGGTGCCAGCGGTTCCGCTGCCGGCCGAGCACCGTGAGCGATTCCGGCGCTTCGGTCCAGCAGACCGGATCGGGAACAAACTCCACGCGGTACGGGATGTCGTTCTCCAGGCAATGCCGGTGCATCCGCACGACCAATTCCATGTCCTCGCCGACCGTATCATGTTTGTATCCGCCGACCTTCAGAACGATGTCGCGCTTGAACAAACCGAAGGCGCCGGAAATGATCAGCAATCCATTGATCGCTCCCCATCCCATTCTTCCGGAGAGATAGGCGCGATAATATTCGATCACCTGGAACGACGGGATCAATTTGTTCGACAACCGGACGTCGGTCACTCTTCCCCGTTCGATCGTACATCCGTTGGCGATCCGGACGATCCCGCCGACGGCGATCACCCGGTCGTCGTCAAGGAACGGTTTCGCTACCTTCAACAGCGCGTCGTCTTCCAGGATGGAATCGGCATCAATAGCACACAGCAGCGGGTACCGCGACACGTTGATTCCCACATTGAGCGCATCGGCTTTGCCGCCGTTCTGCTTGTCCACCACGATCAGGTTTTTGTATTCCGGTTTGCGCGAAACGTAGATCCCCTTCACCGGTTTGGTGGGAATGGTTTGTATGTACACCCGTTCCGTTCTCACCATGTCGAACTCGTTGATCACCACCTCGAGCGTGTTATCCTTGCTGCCGTCGTTGATAAAAATCACTTCTGCCGTCGGATAGTTCAGTTTCAACAGCGAGTTGACGCTTTCGATGCAGGTGGCCGATTCGTTATAGGCGGGGGCGAGAATTGAAACGGCCGGGGTCAATTCGGACTGCATGATCACCCGGTAGTCGCAGAACATGTGCCGGCGAAGGTAGACGAGGATAGCGCCGAACGAAATGGCGTACATCGAAAAATAAAAAACGTTGACGACGATAAAAAACCAGACGATGATGACGGCGTACGTGGAGAGGACGTACTGCGAAAATATGGAGATCCATTCCATCATGCTCTTGCCTCCCCATCCGCCGAATGGACCGACACGCCGGCTTCGTGCAGGAATTGCAGCGCCACCATCCGCACATTGGCATCACTCACGTTGAGGGCGTATTTCAAACTTTTGATCCCGAGTTCGCCGGACCGGGCGAGCGCTTCTCCTGCCGCCAGTTTCACCGGCATTGAATCCTTCACCAGCATCCAATGCAGATCGTACGCCATGGCGGGGGAAGCGAGATTTCCCGCGGCCCGTGCCGCCGCCACGCGCAACTGTTCATTCGGCGTCTGGAAAAACCGCTGAATGATCGGAATGCACCGTCCGTCGCCGATCCTTCCGAGCGCGATGAGGCTTTTCTGTTTCACTTCCGGAACGGTGTATTCCAGATATTCCATCAGCGTCGGGACCGCTTTTACGTCTCCGAGAATTCCGAGCAGCTCCACGCAGAATCCCTGCACCGCCGGCGACGGGGACATCATCGCCTTCACGAGCGGTTCCACCGCGTGTTCGCCGAAAACGAGAATCGACCGGGAAAGGCGGACCTTCATCCACAACGACATTTCGGTGATACGCATCAGGATCGGTGCGACAATCTCCACGCCGGCGATATCCAGCATCGACTGTGCCGCTTCGATTCGCACATCGTCATTGTCGTCGTCCAAACAGCGTTCCAGAAACGGGAGCGCCTTTTCATTCAGCATCAATCCCGCGTTCTTGCAGCCGTTGGCGCGAATCCACCACCGGTCATCTTGCATCGCCTCGATCGCCTCGTCCACAAATTGAAAATATTCGAACGCCCGCGTCAGGCGCACACGGGAATCGCCGATCACTTCGGTGGCGAGTTTCAACATCACTCTTTTTAAAGAACGGCGGCGGCGGTTCCGGCGTGACGTATCGGGGATATCCAATGCGATTTTCAGGTCGATCAACAGCGGTTCCAGCCGTTCAATGAATTCGCGGCGTTGGTCCGTATCGTCCACGCCGGAAATTTCCGTGAACAGATAGGCGTTGAGCGCCCGGTGGGTGGCCGTATCCCGGCGGTGACGTTTGGATTCGACGGTCGACTCCCGCACCTTGGAGACGATCAAGCCGATCGAACCGACGGCGATCAGAAAGAGCGCAAAAAACGTGGTGACAAGTACGAAGAGGAAAAAAATAGGGACCGTCCTTTGTTTACCGGCGGCCCGCGATGCGGGACCGTTCCGCCGCCTGCCGGAACAGTTCGTCCACCAACGGCAGATAAAATTTCCAGAAAAACCGTGTTTGATCCGATACAAAATAGAACGAGAACAATTTACTCAACAGGAACTCCACATTCCAATACTGCGTCAGCATCATATCCACCGCATTGTCGGCGAAATCCCCGGCAAAATAGACACGCTGCTCCTCCGCGCCGGAAAGGACGATCGCCGGAAAAGAGAGAGGAATTCCCGCCGCGGCCATTTTTTCCCGTCCGGAACCGGTGCACCGGATCTCAAACCGGGAGATGACCGACGCCGCGGTGTCCACGCCGAGTATTTCGAAGAAATAATAGTACGGAATTTCGTCCGAAGCATTCCGCACCAGCGGATGAACGCCGTTGCGTACCACCACCGGATTCCGCTCCAGGTCGTCCGCCTCGAGCACGACGATAAACGCCGAACTGTCCTGCTCATTCTGCCGGATGATGATCACGCCGGGGCCGCTCAGGTCCCATTCTTTCCCCCGCTGACGCGCAAACTGATCCTTCATCCACAACGCGGCGGTGTTGAGATTGTCATAATACCGGCCGAGCGATCCGGTATACCGTACGCCGAATATCCGTTCCAGCCGTCGCTGCGTCGCCCGATCGCGCAGCTGCGGATCTTGCAGCGTATTAAATTCCGCCACCGCCGTGCCGCCGCGGCGCGCGTACTCTTCAATACGATCCATCTCCTCCGCGGACAATCCGCCGTACGTCAGTTCAATCGGTATGTAATTTTGCGGTAGCAGGCGTTCATACCGGTCGTACCGCATCGGATACCGGTAAATGCCGTACGTGTCGGCGAGATAGAGCAGGTCGACATCCCGCAGTTGTAATGCCGACAGCGGACTGGTGGAACTGTCCTTCGGAAAAAATCCGTAATAATCCTTCGCCGCATCATAAAAATTTCCCGACGACGGATCGACATATTTCCAATGTTTCATCAGCCAATAAATGGAGGCGTGTTCCCGTACATTCGCGTCGGCGGTTTTGTCGATCACAAACAACGCGAGGGGCTGCGTCGGAAGAGCATACCAGATGATGAACGGAAGAACGAAGACGATCAACAGCAGAATGGCGATGGCGGAAAAGATCTTGTGGGTGTAGAGGAACCGTATTCGTTTGTTCGGTCGCATCACCGGAGCGGTCACGCTTTACGCCGGGCAAGAACGGATTTGATCCGGACGATCAATTCCTGCGGGCTGAACGGTTTTTTGATGTAATCTTCCACACCGAGCGAAAAACCTTCGACGATCTCCTTCTCCAGTGTGCGGGAGGTGAGCATGACGACCGGAATCGATTTTGTGTTGGGATCTTTTTTTAGTGCCATCACCAGCTCTTTTCCCCCCATCACCGGCATCATCACATCGGTCACGACCAGATCGACGCTGTTCGTCTTTAGGAATTCGATCGCTTCCGCGCCGTTACGGGCGATGGAAACGTCGTATCCTGAGTTTTTCAGCTTAAACAATACCAGCTGTTCGATGTTGCTGTCGTCTTCCACGACGAGAATTTTTTCGGCCATACAGGGAGAATATACGAAAGTGCGGGGGTTGATTCCAGCGAGTAAAAAAAGAGGGAAAGCCTGAACTTTCCCTCGGTACAAACGGTTGAGCGAGAGACGGGGATCGAACCCGCGACGTCAAGCTTGGGAAGCTTGCATTCTACCACTGAATTACTCTCGCGTTACTTTACAAATATAAGATATTTCAACCGTGTGTTGCAACTCTCCCCCTCCGGCAGTATTTTAGATATATCTTTATCTCTATAACAAGAAAGGAAACACCATGAAATGGTCGGTACTGTTACTCCTCCCTTTTTTCGCGTCCGCGCAGCGAGCCGATAAGACGGAATATGTGGAATTCGTGAAGATCATGAATTCGGACGGCACGATCCAATGTGTGGAAATTCCGCGCAGCGAAGAATATATCCGCCAATGGCAGGAAAATGCCGCGGCATCGGGATTAAAAGTGATCAAAGAAACGGTCGGGCGGAGAAATGCCAAAGGGGAATTGATGACCGGAGCACAGGCGGTGGGGTTGGACATCGTGTTGCGCGGTACCGATCAATTGGAAGCGAATCCGGCCGCGAAACAAGCGTTTATCGTCGCCGCACAAGCGTGGGAAACACGTTTGCTCAACAACGTTACCGTAGTGATGGATGTCGATTACGGACCGACACGCTTCGGCACGCCGTTTAGCAGTGCGAACGTGCTCGGATCGACCGGTTCGGCCGTAATCTCCCTGAGCGGTGTGACGATGACGCAGTACGCGGAATCGCTCCGCACGCGGAATCCCGGATATTCGGACATCTATACATCCTTACCCCAACCACTTCCGAACACCTCCACGACGCCGAATCCGATCCCCTCCGGCACGCTTGCCAATCTGCAAGCGATCGGATTCCGCAGCGCGACAGAAGTGCTAACATTCGGCAGCGCACCGTCGATCGGATTCAACTCCGCCTTTACGTTCGATCTCGATCCGAGCAACGGTATCACCGGCGGTCAGACCGATTTTGATGCAGTCGCAGTGCATGAAATGGGACACGCGCTCGGATTCGTCTCCGCCATCGGCGGTACCGGTTCGGCGCGGACATGGGATCTTTTCCGTTTCCGCCCGGGTGCGGTGAAAGACACGGTCGGATTTAAAACAGCACAGCGGGTATTAACCCCCGGACCGAGTTCGGCGGGCGGCGATCAAGTGTTCTGGGACGGCACGCGGGAATGGGAAGTCTCCACCGCCACCGGCAGCAGAACGGGAGGGGACGGACAACAGGCGTCCCATTGGCGCGACGATGCGCAGCGGACAAACTTCCCGGCGAATGAACGGAAGATCGGCATTATGGATCCGAACCTCGCCTCGGGAGTCCGGGATACATTAAAACTTCCCGATCTGAAAGCATTATCATTGATGGGTTGGATCCTTACCGCTATTCCGATCGCCGACGCACCTTCCGGTTTCACGTCGCAAAGTGATTACAAGACCCCGACAAAGATCACCCTCTCGTGGAGAAATCCCCGCCGTTTTTACGACGGTTCGAATCTGACGCCGTTTAAAGTGGTCCTCTTCCGCGACAACCAGTTGATCAAAACGTTCGATTCCAGCAAAGTGACACAAGCGATCACGTATGTCGACTCCAATCTGACGCAATACCAATCGTACACGTACCGGATCGCGGCGATCCCGTACGCGGGTGGCGATACCGGAAATGTGGTCACTTCGACGAATACGGCGGGGGGCTCGCCGTTTCCCGCCCAAGGAACCGGCGGATCGATCGTTTCCAACGGATCGACGGTGGTGATCCGCGCAACCTCTCCGCGATTACATTCGGACGGAACGGCATTGCACAATCTGAGCAAAGCGTATCTCTACCGGAATACGTTCATCCCGCAAAACCGTGCGGACAGCATCGCCTTGAGCACGTCCGATACGAACACCGTCGTGACGTTCGTCGATACACCGCCGGCGCGATTCAATTCCGCGAACTCCTACACGCTCACCTTTCTCGGTGCGGCGAACTTTTTTGCCGAAGGAGCACCGCTGGCATTTTCTGCGATCCGGTCCGGCGTGATCAATCAAACATTGTACAGCGAAGGATTCGAAGAATCCAAAGCATCGGTTGTGGCGAATGCGTTGTGGGACAGCACGAATGTCTCCGCCCGCTCCGGAACATTTTCCATCGGCGCGATGAATTATCCGAACAACGCCAACGCATCGTTGTATATTCCGCAAGTAAAAGGAGGCGGAACGCCGAAGCTGGTGTTCTGGACCGTCTGCCGCACCGAAGCGGGAAAAGATTTCGGCAAAGTGGAAGTCTCCAAAAATCGGGGAACCAGCTGGACGGAACTTCTTTCGCTGGACGAGAACACGCATGCGGAATGGGCCGCCGGAAACAACATGTGGTTCAAAAAGGAAATCGACCTTTCCGCGTATGCGACGGACACTATTCTTATCCGGTTCCGATTGACGAGCGACGGCAGCACATCGAAGTTCGGCTGGCTGTTGGATGACATTCAACTGCAGCCGGTGGCTCTCTCCGTCGGCGACCGTACGGCGCTGTTGCCGGAGGAATATTCGCTCGGTCAGAATTTCCCCAATCCGTTTAATCCTTACACGCGGATCAATTACGCGTTGAAAGAACAAGGATTTGTCTCCTTAAAAGTGTACGATCTGCTCGGAAAAGAAGTCCGGACGATCGTTCACACTGTTCAGGATGCGGGTTATTACGGCGTGGATCTGAATGCAGCGGAACTCTCCAGCGGCGTCTATTTTTATCAGCTCCGGTCGGGGAATTTCACCGATACGAAAAAGTTTGTGTTGATGAAATGATTTGAACATATTGAACGGCGCCGGAAAAGGGAAGCGAACGCTTTCCTTTTCCGTTTTTGGCGGAAACTTTCCGGCGTTCGACACGGTTTATTCCAACATCCCACCACTTTCTCAAAGGAAACAGTTATGAAACAAACGATCCTTCTCCTCTCGTGTGTTGTGTTCGCCGTTGCGACAGCGTTTGCGCAACATCCCCCGCAACGGATGCTGCGTGTCAGCCCGTATGCCAGCGTGACGCAGACCGTCGGCGTCAATGAAATTTCGATCTCCTATCATCGTCCCGGTGTTAAAGGACGGGAAATCTGGGGTAAACTGGTCCCCTTCGGACAAGTCTGGCGGGCCGGCGCGAACAATGCCACCATGTTCAGCTTTTCGGACGATGTTCAAATCAACGGCGTTACGCTGAAAGCGGGAAAATATTCGTTCTTCACCATCCCGAACGAAAAAGAATGGACCATCATCTTCAATTCGCATGCGGATCAGTGGGGAGCGTATAATTATGATTCATCGAAAAATGTCGTCGCGTTTTCCGTGCCGGCCGCCGCAGCGCCTCATGAAGAGTGGCTGTCGTACGGATTTTCGGACCTCGCCAGCGGTTCTGCCACCGTCACCCTGCGATGGGAAAAAGTCGCCGTCTCGTTCGTGATCAACACCAACACCGCGGAGAATACCGCAAAGGCGGAAGCGCAGTATACCTCCCTCGCCGCACAACAAGCGGCGCTGCTCGCCCGATATTCGCTGGACAATAAATCCGATTTTGAACGGGGACATTCGGCAGCGGACCGGGCGATTGCCATGATGCCGACCTACGGACACCTCTCGTTAAAAGCACAACTCTTCGCCGCCGAAGAAAAATATGCGGATGCGGTGAAATATGGCGAACAGGCCATTGAAGCGGGTAAAAAAGCGGGTTCAAACACCGGCGCTGTTGAAAAGATGGTGGGAGAATGGAAAGCAAAACTTCCGCCGGCAAAAGGGAAGAAAAAATAATTCAATCATAGGACAAACATTTGGCGAAGCCATCCTCCGAATGAGTCCTTCGGACCTTCGGGACCTGTTTGTTCCTTTCGGACAGTCAATAAAAAAAGCGGGCTAGCCCGCTTTTTTTTATTTCAGATACAACATCGACCGCGCCCGGGAGTCGGTGCCGGCGGTGACGCGGAAAAAATAGATCCCCGACGATCGACTCAGCGGCCGCCAGCGGAATTCTGCCCTACCGGAAGGTGCTTCACCGGCATGCAGCGTCTCCAACAACTGACCGAGCATGGAATGGATCGTCACCGTCACGAACGACCGCTCCTTCAGCGTGAAAGTGATCACCGTTTCGCCGTTGAACGGATTGGGATAATTCCGGGGAATGTCGAAGAACAGCGAGACCGGCGGCTCTTTCACCGACAGGCCGGATAATTCGGTCACTGCCGTTTCTGCGGAGGAACGGACTTCGATATCGTTATCGGTCCGCGCCGACCTCAAGACGGAAAGGACTTCCTCTTTGCGTAATCGAATATGCGATTGAAGTGTATGCCATAATGCCGTCCTGTCCTCGCCCACCCACGGATCGTTGTGTTTAAAAAACCTTCGAATCCCTTCGATCGCGTGTTTTCGCACCCACCACTCCGGATGAAAACGAACGGCGGAAAGGATTGAATCGACCGATGGAAACATCGTCATCGCAAACCGACCGGGAATATTCCACCGGTAAATTACCGGACCGGATTGTAATCGGTCTTCCAGCAACGCTGCGGTCGGCACAGGCTGATCCATCATCACCGTGACATACCAATAATGATGCATGCCACAACCGGCCGGACAATCCCCCCATCCGCGTGAAAAAATAAAATGGTCGACCCCGTTCTTCCGAAAATATTCAATGTCGTTTCCGTCGCAGCAATATCCGTTCCGTTCCGCGTACGCCACGCTCGTATCTTTTTTATAGAGTTCCGCCAAGCGGCTCGTCACCATCGGTCGATCGAACGTCAACTTATACCATAATAACCTGTTCCCTTCCACTTCTGTTAAGCCGTAACGCCTGCCCAACGAATCGATATACGGATTACCGGTCCACAATTGACCGGATTTCCACGGCTCCGTCCACGGTGCTTCAGATTTGACGAGCAGATGATTGGGAACAAAAGTCGGGAAGGCATTGATATTCACAAGCGTGTCGTGCACGGATCGTGCGATTGTCAGCATCCGGTCGAATTCTTTTGCCCGGGCAGAATCGAGTTCGATCCCTTCCTGCTCCCGCAATGTCAATTCAATGGCATCCTTGGAGATCTGTCCAGCACTGACGAGAGGTACGAAGAGGAGAATTGCCGACATCCGACGCACTGCATTCATCTCAATCCTCCTTCCGCACTTTGAGAGTGATGGAATATGATTCGGGCGGAATCTCTTTTTGAAATTCGGGATAGGGCTTCACATTGATCAATTCAACAACGTACAGACCGATCGTCCGGGACCGCGGTGCGAGGGCGGTGTGAAGCGTATACGTGGTGCGGGAAAAATCGAGCGACACAGCCGCATCCCCTTCCCACACGCACACAACGCCGGTGGGACAACGGGATTCATCAATCGCAGCGAACCGGATCGGAAATTGTTCTCCCGGAAGCGTGATGCTGTCGCCGAACGATACAATGATCGTTCCGTCGGTCGTTTCTTCCGGCGGCGGTGCAACGGCGGCGGACGGTGATTCGCAGGCGACAAGACACATCAGAAACAGGCCAACGGCAAACGGTTTCATCTTTCCTCCGAAACTCGTTACCGCAATGTACTTTTTTTGTGGAATTTGGTCAAGGGTGAGAATTTCACATAATAGACCGAAGAGTCTTTGTTTTGTTCACAAAAAATGCCACAGATTTCACAGATAAATATTATCTGTCCGTGAAATCTACAGCAACAATCATTGACCGAGTGAAAAAAACCGAGAAGTCGAAAATGGCAATTCCAGAGTCTTGCGACGATTCTCTATTGATGGTAAGATACGGTCGCTCATCCGTTTCCACTCCCTCGCCCGACAACGGCTCGGTCGCTCAGGATGACCGTTTGATTTTTTGAAATCGTAAAAGCGTGATTCAGTCTGAACGACGAGAGGGATAACTAAGAGAAAAGCCGCTCACGCGAAAAACAAATTGCCACAGATTTCACAGATAAATATTCTCATCTGTGTAATCTGTGGTTAAATAACATTACTGAGCGGGATACAATTCCGTCATCATTTCCGAAACAGCACGATCCTGTTGGAATTGGTCCCTTTGGCGTTGTTCGTCACACCCCAGATATTCGCCGTTTTGGTAAATCGCTGCCGGTTGATCATCACCGCTTCACAACGAAAACCGGAGCGCCGTCCCAACCGGATGACATGTTCTTCCAGTCGAACGGTCCCGTTCCGGACCTCGCCGACTTCAAACGCCACCCATCCTCCTTTTTTGGTAATACGGAATAGTTCGTCGAACACCTGCTGCATCACCGCAGACCACTCTTCCACGGTGGACGACATGGTGATCCGTTCGCCGATCTGTTGCGCATCGATCCCGTTGAACCAGCAGCGCAGCCAATTGTCATTCGCATAATGAACGATATTCAGAAACGGGGGTGACGTGACGGTCAGCCGGACGGAGTTCGGCCGGATACGGCGCGTCTTCCGGGCATCGCCGGAAAAAAATTTTGCCTTCCGGGCGATCCGCAGCAGAGCGGAGCGGTGCGGTTCGTCGAAGTCCCTCAACAATTGCGCCGACTTTTTCAGGATAATCGCGGCGGTGTCGCGGTACGGCGGACGCTGTTTCCGGGCAGCATTAATTTTTTTCTGTGCCTGCGGGGAGGCGGATTGATTCGGCGGCAGAGTGTAGACCGAAAAAAATCCTTTGGAATGCCCGGTCAACCGGTTGGTCGCCACCATTCTGATCCACGCATCCACCGCACCGGAACCGAGCCGCTGACGCAGCTGTTCGATTTCGGACAATGTCCGGGCATGGAAAAACATCGACAGATCGATGCGTCCTCTCTTTTTTTGCGGCTCGAGAGCAAACAGGTGTTCCAACCGTCGCTGAACGGCGGAAAGCGGAGGGACCGTCAGCCGCGGCCGGGATAACAACGCACTGAGCGGATTTACATCGTTGGCGATCACATTCCGGCCGAGCAGCGCCGCCTCGATCACCGTTGTCCCTCTTCCAGAGAACGGATCATAAACGATATCTCCCGGTTCGGTCAACCGTTCAATAAAAAAACGCGGCAGCTGCGGCTTAAAGCAGGCCCGATAGGAAATTTCGTGGAGCGAATGCGCCTGCCGCTGGCGCGGGGTCCAAAACTCATTGATGAAAACCGGTACGGATCTTTTGTCGACAATGATCGATCGTTTCACCGTCCGTGATCGTTTTTTTTCACCGGAATAGATGAACTGAGAAAGGATGCGGCGGACGTCCTTCATTGTTTTCCCGCCGATACGAGATTCGCAATCAATCGGTACGCCCCTTCTACACCGGCCGGAAGCTGCCGGAAGAAGGCGAGGCCGGTATAAATATACTGTCCCGCGCCATACTTCGCCGACACGAGGCTCCCGGCGGTCGGTTGTTCATCCGGATCGCCGCACGAAAAGACCGGTTGAAAATGTTCGGACCATCGATTCGGGAAATATAATCCCCGTTCCTGCACCCATCCGGAAAAATCTTCCGCCGTGATTTTGTTCGGCACATTCAACAACGGATGTGCGGGGTTGAGAAATTTCATCTCGGCCGTTTCGTCCGTCACCCGATCGCGCGAGATCGAGAGTCCGTACGGTGCAATACTGTCGGTCTGTCCCCGCTCCATTACTTGATACTGCACCACGTACGTTCCGCCCCCTTTCACGTACGCCATCAGCCGGTCATTGGAAAGCCGGAGCTGTTCGCGGGTATTGTACGACCGGACACCTGCAACGATCGCATCGTACCGTGATAAATTTCCCGATCGGAGCTCCTCATCCGAGATCATCGAAACGGAATAACCGATCTGCCGCAGCGCATGCGG
>CAZRWF010000059.1:0-16594 GCA_964603685.1 uncultured Chitinophagaceae bacterium | reverse complement strand
CTTTTCCAGCTCGCCTCCAAAACGCTGCTCGGCATGCGGGGCGAAGTGGACGTGTCGACGCGGACAAAATTCGGCTTCACGGTGATGAACCTCGACCAGCAGGTGTTAAGCGACAAGGTGCGGCTGAACGAGGAACCCTCCAACAACACCATTTACGGATTCGATGGGCAAACCTCCGGCGATCTGCCGTTTTTGACCAAAGCGATCGACGCACTTCCGTTCATCGATACCAAGGCGAAATCCGATTTTACCCTCCGGGCCGAAGCGGCGTATATGAGTCCGGACCCGAATACCAAAAAAAGTACCATTGCCGACGACCAGGGGAGCGGCATTGCATATATCGACGACTTTGAAGGGGCAAAACGGATCATCCCGCTCGGCACCGGATACGGACAGTGGCATGATATGAGTCCGCCCGCATTCCAATACAACGTCGACGCCTTTCTTTCCACACCGGTCGCCGATACGCAAAAGATCAAGTCGAAGGCGAAAACATTCTGGTATAATCCGATAGGGGGCATACCGGTGGACGATATTTATGGAAAGGATGCGGAGGGGAATTCGATCAAGTCGGTCGGACGGGGGCAGGACCTCATCCAGGTGATGAACATTAATTATCATCCGCGCATCCGCGGGCCGTACAATTATTCACTTAACCTTCAGCAGACGCTGCTCAACGATCCGCGGAAAAACTGGGGAGGCGTGCAGAAACTTCTTTCCACCAGCGCGATCAATCTCGTCAGCGAAAATGTCGGTTTCATCGAAATTTGGGTCCGCGTCACGCGCGGCACCATCGACTCCACGCGGAAAGTGTACATCGACCTTGGCACCATCAGCGAAGATGTGATTCCGGACGGCACGTGGAACACAGAAGACAAAGGGACCTTCAAGAACGATCTTCTCGCGGCGGATGAAGATACGGGGATCGACGGACTGTTTGATGCGGAAGAACAGTCTCGGTACAGAGACTTTGTCGATTCGAATAAGACGTTGTTCCCGGAGATCATTGCCGATCCGTCCGGCGATAATTTTCAGTTCTCCACGTCGGACTTCCGGTTTATCAATCTCACGGAACGGAACAGCACGAACGAAACCGGCAAATTCCCCGATTCGGAAGATCTGAACCGGAACAGCAACTCGGATCGGACGAACGACTATTATGAATACGAACTGAACCTGGATACCACTGATGCGAATCCCCTGAAAGTCGGCGGCGGCACAAATGGGTGGTTCCAGTACCGGATTCCTATTAATACCTTTAAACATAAAGTGGGGGCGCCGGACCTTTCCAACATTCAATACGCGCGCCTCTGGTTCACCGGTCATCCGGACGAATTCGAAATGCAATTCGTGGAGTTTAATCTCATCGGCAATCAGTGGGAAGAGGTGAAAAAGAACGATCCGACGTTCAAAGTTTCCGTGGTGAACGTGGAAGACAATTCGCTGCAGGGATACGGTTCGCCGCCGGGTGTGTTCCGGGAACGCGACCGGACGAAACCGGACGAACAAGTGTACGGCAACGAACAATCGCTGGCGCTCAATATGTTCGGACTTCCCGACGGCGAGATCCGTGAAGCGGTGAAAAAATTCTCTTATCGTCCGCTCGATGTGTTCAGCTACCGGCAGATGAAAATGTTCGTGCACGGCGACAATCATTTTTCGACGAACCCGTTGCGGCCGACGGTGAATGTACTGATCCGTTTCGGTTCGGACAGTTTGAACTATTATGAATACAAAGCGCCGGTATATCCGGGGTGGGATGTCCGCAACAATGTGACGATCCGTTTCGAGGACCTTACGACGATCAAACAAGGGCGCGATTCCACCGGAATCCGGGTCGTCCGTCCCGTCACGAACGGACCGGCCGGCGCCACGTATGCGGTCCTCGGCAATCCGACACTCACCCGCATCACCTTTATTTCGATCGGCGTGGAGAATCCGGTTATCAGCGGTACGGAACGGCGCGTGACAGGGCAAATCTGGGTGAATGAACTGCGTCTGGCGGAAGTGGACGACACTCCCGGCTGGGCGTACGCGGTCAGTACCAGCGTGAAGCTGGCCGATTTCGGCTCCATCGCTTTCAATTACAGCAAGGTCGATCCGTACTTCCACAGTCTGGAGACCCGCTTCGGCAGCCGGCAGACCAGCACCAGTTGGAATCTTTCCTCTTCGTTCACGTTTGACCGGTTCCTGCCGCAGGAATGGGCGGGAACGCAGCTGCCGTTCAGCTATTCGCACAGCGAACAAATCGCGACGCCGGAATATTTGCCGAGTTCGGATATCGTCGTTACGAAAGCGGCCGAATTGCAAAAGGAAATCGTCATCGAAAAAACCGGATCGGTGAAAAAGGGAGAAGAGGAAAAACAACGGGTGTTGACTGAGGTACAGACGTTATCCACCACCGACACGTATTCGATGCCGGCGTTCAAATTTAACGTTCCGGTGGAAAATTGGTTCTTCCGCGACCTGTTCAACAAGATCAATTATGGATTTACCTATACCTCGTCCTCGCTCCGGAATCCCACGACGGTGTCTCGGGTGTCGTGGCAATGGAACGCCAATCTGTCGTACGGCCACACGTTTGCACCGGATAATTTCTTCGAACCGTTCGGATTTTTCGAAGATCTCTTCTTTTTGGAGGAATTCCGGCGGTTGCAGCTCTATTATAATCCGATCACCAGTGTCAACACCCGGTTTGTCATGGCGCGGTCGCGGACGAACGAACGGCTGCGCAGTCAGGCCCGCGACACCGAACCGGTACGCGGACTCTCTTCGTCACGCGGTTTTTCGTTCGGATGGAAACTCTCCGAGAACGGATTGCTGAATCTGTCCGGAGACTATTCGCTCGATATTGCCAGTTCCATGGTCCATCTGGAATTGGACCGGTTCGGCCGACAGCGTGACTTTCAGCAGATCATGAATCAGATGTTCCTGCAGGACCGTCTGATCAATTTCGGGTACGACAATTCGTACAATCAATCCTTCTCCATCAATACCAAACCGCGCGTTCCGAATATCGCCGGAGTGCAAAATTATTTTTCGTACACCGCCAAATATAATGTCGGTTACCGCTGGCAGAACAGCCTGCAGCAAGGGGATCTCGGCATCTCCACCGGATGGGGAAACAGCATTACGCTTTCCTCCGACTTTAAATTGAAATCGTTCGTGGAGTCGTGGTTTCCGGCTCCTCCGACCGGTGCCGCACCCGTACAGCAGCTTCCCACCCCATCACGCGGCCGCGGCGAACGGGAAGATGATGAGGACGAATCCCCCGCACCGGTGTTGCCGCCGACGACGGAACAAACGCCTCCCGCCGATACGACACGAACCGTTCCGGCACCGCAGGGGGAAGGATTGATCGGTATCGCCCGGTTGTTCATCAAAACACCGCTGTTGGACTACGACAATATCAATATTTCGTTCACACAAAGTAATTCGGCGAACAACGGCGGCGTACCGGGCCGTCCGGGGTTCACCAATTTCTTCGGACGTATTCCGGTGATTCAACCGTCGGAACGGGAATACGGTCCGTCGCGCGCGTATCAGTTGGGATTGGTGTCGATTCCCGGCGCCACCATCACCGATGTCTTTTTAAAACCGCAATTTCCGTTCATCGGGTTCATTACCGATGCGTCGAATCAATTCCGTGCTCGCAACGGTAATTTGTCGGACGGATTTTCGCAAAGCAACAAAGTGTCGTTCCGAACCTCGCGCGACCTGTGGAAAGGAGCGAGGGTCGATCTAAATTGGAATCTCGGCTGGAACTTTTCCAAAACACAAACCCTGCTTTCTGATTCGCTCGGGCGCACGAGGCTGGTGAGCGTCGCCACCGGCGGATCGATCGAACGGTCGTTCTTGTCGTTGCCGCCGGTGCTCATTTTTTCGGTGTTTAAAAGCGGCATCGAAAATGTGGCGGACAAGTACAAGGAACTGGTACCGAACGACCGGGTGACGCAGCAGGATCAAAAATTGTCCCAGGCGTTCGAGGAAGGATTCGAATCGGTGCCGATACTCAAAACGATCTTCGGCGATTATTTTCCGCGGGTGAACTATTCATTTCGGTGGGACGGTCTCGAAGAGATGGTAATCTTCAAAAGTTTTGCGACCAAAGTGAGTCTTGACCACACCTACACCTCCAGTTATGCGAAAGTGTTCAAAGGGAGCACCGACGGCAGCAACGTCACCGAATCCCAGCGGATCACCTATGCATTTGCGCCGCTTGCCGGCGTGAGCATCTCGTTTAAAGAAGTGTTCAAAGGGACGATGAGCGGCAATATCCGCTACGGCTCAAACGTATCCTACGATCTTACGCCGTCGTCAAAAAATATTGTGGAGACGGTCGGAAACGACATGTCTGTCACCGCCAGTTTCTCCAAGTCCGGATTCGAGATTCCGCTGTTCGGCGTCAGTTTACAGAACGATATTGACATCAGCTTCACGTATTCACTCGCCAAAAATTCCCGGATGACCTTCGATGTGAAAGGGGCCAATTTTAACGTGAAAGGAACGCCCGGCGAGGGGAGCACAAGAACACAAATGGAACCGCGCGTGCGGTATGTGCTGAGCTCGCGCGTCACCGCATCCTTATTCTACCGTTATTCGAAGATCGAGCCGGATGAAGGGGGATCGCGCATCCCCGGATCCACGACGAACGAAGGAGGACTGGATGTTCACATTGCCATTCAATAGTACACCGGCGGAGCCGTATGGAAAACAATAAAGGTCAGATTCTGTGGGTGGACGACGAGATCGAATTGCTGCGGGCACACGTGATGTTGCTCCGGGAGAAGGGGTATGCGGTCGAAACGGCCACCAACGGCGATGATGCCGTGGAATTGGTGCGATCGCGCAGTTTTGATCTGGTCTTCCTCGACGAAATGATGCCGGGAAAAGGGGGACTCGAAACGCTCGCGTTGATCAAAGAGATCTCATCTTCCATTCCCGTCGTCATGATTACGAAAAACGAGGCGGAATCGCTCATGGAGGATGCCATCGGGAGCAAAATATCCGATTATCTCACGAAGCCGGTCAATCCGAGCCAGATTTTGCTCGTCTGCAAAAAATTTTTGGAAGGGAAAAAGATTCAGAGCGAACAAGTCTCCCGGGATTATACGCAGGAGTTCGCATCCATTTCGCGGATGCTGCTGAATCCGATGGATTATACGGAATGGATCGACCTCTATCTGAAGATCGTCGGCTGGGAAATGGAACTCGACAAACACCCGCAGTTGGGACTGCAAAAAATGCTCGCCGATCAACGCCGCGAAAGTAATGCGGAATTCTCGAAATACGTCGAAAAAAATTACCAGCGCTGGATCGAAAAAAAAGAAGGACGGCCGACACTTTCCACGGACATCGTGGAAAAATATGTTCTTCCGAATCTTCACGAGAAAAAATCGGTGTTTTTGTTTGTGATCGATTGCATGCGGCTTGATCAATGGCTTATTATGGAGGAATATCTCCGCGAATTGTACACCATGGAAAAGGAATATTATTTTTCCATCCTGCCGACGGCGACGCCGTATTCGCGGAACGCAATCTTCAGCGGCCTTTTCCCGCTCGAATTGGAACAACGGTATCCCGATCTCTGGCAGGGGGAGGATGACAGCGAATCGAGCCACAATAAGTACGAAAAAGAACTGCTGATGAAGCTTTTGGAGCGGAAACGGATCGCGCTCAAACCGGAACCGAAGTACGTAAAAATTCTGGACACGGAATTCGGACGGCAGATCCAGTCCAACATCGTGTCGTACACCCAGAACCGGTTGACCTCCATCGTGGTGAACTTCGTGGATATGCTCGCGCACGGCCGGTCCGATGATCCGATCCTGAAAGAGATCGCGCCGGACGAATCAGCGTATCGTTCGCTCACCAATACCTGGTTCAAACATTCGTCATTGCTGGGCATGTTCCAAACACTTGCCACGCGGAAAGACGTGAAGATCATTGTCACGACCGATCACGGCAGTGTGCGCTGCATGCGCGGTTCCAAAGTGATCGGCGATAAGGAGGCATCGACGAATCTCCGGTACAAGTTCGGACGGAACTTAAAATCGGATGATAAACAGTCGATCTATTTGAAGGACCCGAAAACCTTCAAACTTCCCCAGCGCGCCGTTACCACCAATTACATTGTGGCGAAGGAGGACTATTATTTCGTCTATCCGACCGACTATCACAAATATTTGAATCAATACCGGGACAGCTTCCAGCATGGCGGTATCTCTCTGGAAGAGATGATTCTTCCCGTCATCACCATGGAGCCGAAATCGTGAAGGAGCGCCTGATCACCCGGTCGGAGGAAGAGACCATCGTTGCCGGAGAGGAACTTTCCCGCCGGTTGGTACCGGGTTCTGTCGTGGCGTTGTACGGCGATCTCGGAAGCGGCAAAACGCGCTTTGTGAAGGGGATCTCCCGCGGTTTGGGCATACGTGAAACGGTGACGAGTCCCACCTTCACCATCGTGAATGAACATTCCGGCGGGCGGATTCCTCTCTACCATTTCGACCTTTACCGCCTCCGGTCCGTAGCCGAATTGGACGAAATCGGTTTCGAAGAGTATGTGTTCGGAAACGGTGTCACCGTGCTGGAATGGGCGGAGATGATCGCGGAACAATTGCCGGCGGAGAGGATCGACGTTCGCCTGTCGGCAGGGAAAAACGACAATGAACGGATGATCGAGATCGAACAACCATGATTCTTGCCCTCGAAACAGCGACCGATATCTGTTCCGTTGCCCTCGTCAATGACGGAACGGTGATCGCAGAACGTTCGGTCCACCGGAAGAATGTCCATTCGGAAATGGTGTTGAGTCTGGTGGAGGAGTCGGTGAAAACATCGGGGATCACGCTGCTGCGGTTGTCGGCGGTGGCGGTGTCGATCGGTCCGGGATCGTTCACCGGACTTCGCATCGGATTGAGCACGGCCAAAGGACTCGCGATGGCATTGTCTCTTCCGATCATCGCCGTACCGACGCTCGACGGAATCGCCGAAGCGTACCGGCGCACGCGTTCCGCCGTCGCCGATGAACTGTTTTTCTCGATGATCGACGCGAAACGGGAAGAGGCGTTTTATGCACTATATTCCGTCACGACAACCGGGATTTTTCGCACGTCGGACTATGCCATCACCCTCCGTTCCGACATACTTGCCGATGCAGAACGCCGCGGCGCGCGACGGGAGCAGCCGGTTATTTCCGCCGGTGCGGTGGGACTGTTGGGGGAGCGGAAAAAATCCGAGTTCCTGGTCCAGGATTTTACGCAGCTTGAACCTCTCTATTTACGCGATTTTGTCGCCACACTTCCCAAAAAGAAAGTATAATTATTCGCCAATCGTTCCGGCGGAACGATTTTCATTGAAATAGAGGCGAATGATGGATATTTTACTCCACTGAACAAACAAAGGTGAATATGTCCTGGTTTAGACGTTCTACGGAAAACATCTCTTCCGACAATCAGAAAAAGGATATGCCCGAAGGGATGTGGAAAAAATGCTCCTCGTGCGGCGAAATCATCCACAACGGCGCGCTGGAACAGAATCTATGGGTGTGCACGAAATGCCACCATCATTTCCGGATCGGCAGCAAGGAATATTTCTCCCTCCTGTTTGATGAAGGCACATTTAAAGAATATGATGCCAAAATGACTTCCAAAGATCCGCTGAACTTTGTCGACACAAAAAAATACAAGGACAGAATCAAAGAGACGATCAAAAAAACCGGATTAAACGATGCGTTGCGGTACGGAACCGGGAAAATGAACAAACGAGAAGTGGTGATCGCGTGTATGGATTTCGGTTTTATCGGCGGAAGCATGGGGAGCGTCGTTGGCGAGAAGATCCGCCGGGCGATCGATAAGGCGATCAAATTAAAAGCTCCCCTCATCATCATTTCCGCCAGCGGCGGCGCCCGCATGATGGAAGCGGCCTATTCGCTGATGCAATTGGCGAAGACCAGCGCCAAACTCGCACAATTGTCCAATGCCGGATTGCCGTTCATTTCGCTGATGACCGATCCGACCACCGGCGGGGTGACGGCGAGTTTTGCCATGCTCGGGGATGTGAATATCGCCGAACCGAATGCGTTAATCGGCTTTGCCGGACCGCGGGTGATCAAACAGACAATCGGGAAAGACCTTCCCGAAGGGTTCCAGCGGGCGGAATTTTTACTGGAAAAAGGATTCGTGGATCTTGTCGTTCCGCGAAAAGATCTTAAATCGACCATAACGAATCTCTTCAGCATGGTCCACTAAATTATGAACATACATCTGCTTGGAGTCCCGATGGACCTCGGTGCCGGCCGCCGGGGTGTGGATATGGGACCATCCGCAATTCGTATTGCCGGCGTCAACGAAAAACTTTCCTCACTCGGGCACACCGTTATCGAAGAAGGGGATATTTCGACGAAGATTCCCGAACAACAGAAGGTCAAAAATCCGAAACTGAAATATCTCTCCGAAATTGTCCGCGCTTGTACACTGTTGGCGGCCAAAACGGAAAAAATACTCACTTCGGGCGGATTCCCTCTTGTGCTCGGCGGTGACCATTCCATCGCTATCGGAACGATCGCCGGTGTTTCCAACTATTGCCGGAAAAACAATAAAAAACTCGGCGTCCTCTGGGTGGATGCCCACGGTGACTTTAATACGGATGAGACTTCCCCCTCCGGTAACATTCACGGAATGCCCCTCGCGGCCTCCATCGGACTCGGTGCGCTCGAACTCACGTCGATCGGCGGCGATTATCCGAAACTTGATCCGAAAAACCTGGTGATGATCGCCGTCCGCGACCTGGATAACGGAGAAAAAGCGGCGATCCGGAAGAACAACGTTACGATTTTCACCATGGAAGATATCGACAAACACGGCATGGCGGTGATTATCACCAAAGCGCTCCGAAAATTGAAGGAGGCGGACTTCATCCACGTCAGTTTCGATCTCGATGCGATGGATCCGAAAGAATGTCCGGGCGTCGGAACGCCGGTGAAAGGCGGTTTGGATTACCGCGAAGCGCATTTGATCATGGAGACCTTGTCCGAAAACAACCGGATGAACTCGCTGGAAGTGGTGGAAGCGAATCCGATCCTCGACAACCGGAACCAGTCGGCGGAATTCGCCGTGGAATTGATGCAATCCGGATTCGGGAAGAAGATCATTTAAAGGAAGCCGCCGTGATCACACTCACCCGCATTGACGATCTCCGACGACACCTGCAGCCGTTCCGCGATCGATCCGCATCGGTCGCCCTGGTGCCGACGATGGGTTTCCTCCATGAAGGACATCTTTCGCTTATCCGGGCGGCAAAAAAAAACAGTGGCATCGTCGTCACTTCCATTTTCGTGAATCCGACGCAATTTGCACCGACGGAAGATCTGGAAAAATATCCGCGCGATATCGCCCGGGATACCGAACTTGCCGCCGCTGCCGGGTGTGATGTGTTGTTCGTACCATCGGTGGAAGAGATGTATCCGGCGGGATTTTCCACGTTTGTAACGGTGGAAGGTTTATCGTCGGTATTGGAGGGAAAATTCCGACCGGTCCATTTTAAGGGAGTGACCACCGTCGTTCTGAAGTTGTTTAATATTGTTCAACCGCACACGGCGTGGTTCGGTCAAAAAGATGCGCAGCAATGTATTGTGGTAAAAAAAATGGTCCGTGATCTCGATATTCCGGTGCGGATCGAAATTGTTCCGACGGTGAGGGAAAAAGACGGCTTGGCGCTCAGTTCGCGGAACGTTTACCTTTCGCCGGAGCAGCGGTCGAATGCCGCGGTGCTCAGTGCGTCTCTTGTGTGGGCACAACAGACCATCGAGCGGGGAGAGAAAGATGTCAAAGCGATTGTTGCCGGGATGACGGCGATGATTCGTCAAAAAAATTCTTCACAGATCGATTATATCGCCGTCGTCGATTCCGAAACATTGGAAGAAAAACAGCAATTGCGGACGGGGGAGACAGTGTTGATTCCGCTCGCCGTCCGGTTCGGGTCGACGCGATTGATCGACAATATCATCATAACCGTCAATTGACAGGACAACGTATGTCGAATTTTGCAACGATTATCATGGCAGCGGGAAAAGGGACACGGATGAAAGATCCCACCAAAGCCAAAGTGATGTTTGAAGTGAACGGAAAACCGATGGTGCAGCATGTGGTGGAGATCGCGCAAGCGCTCGGCTCCGACCGGATTATCACCATCGTCGGATTCCAGCGGGAATCGGTCTATACCCATTTGGAAAAAGTTGCCCCGTCCGTGGAATTTGCCGTGCAGGATCCTCAGCTGGGCACCGGTCACGCCGTGATGCAGGCGGAGCCGTTCCTTCGCCGGTATACCGGCGATGTCATCGTCTTGTCGGGAGACGTTCCCATTCTTCGGAAAGAGACGATTAAAAAGTTGATCGAATATCACCGCGACAACAATGCGGCCGGAACGATCCTTACGGCGCAGCTGGACGATCCGACCGGGTATGGCAGGATCCTCCGGAGCAAAAGCGGATATGTGGTCGGCATTATGGAACACAAGGATGCGTCGCAGGAACAGAAGAAGATTACCGAGATCAACTCCGGTATTTATATTTTCGATACGCGGTACCTCTTCTCCGCATTACAGCACATCAATCCGCACAACGCCCAAAACGAATATTATCTCACCGACGTGTTCGGCCATTTTTGGAGGCAGAAACTGGTGGTGGCGGCGATGATGACCGACGATGCGAACGAAATCCGCGGCGTGAACACGCTGGAACAGCTGAACGAGGCGGAAACGGCGCTAAAATCGCGGAACAAATAACCCGGTACCGGTGTCTATATTGACAAAGCAGGCCCTTTTTCATAATTTGAAAGAGAATTTTGACGGTGCGACGATGAAAAAAATATTTGTTCTGTTGATGCTGGTCTCTTCCGTTTCGCTGTTCGGTCAATTTAAGGCCAAGGCGAACGAGCAGCCGAAAATCTCCGATTCGTTCATCCAGCCGGCATCGGCCGATGATTGGTTCCAACTGTTCAATCCGAACAATTTTCACATGCGGCATTCGTACTCCGCCAGTTATATGACCTCCGGCGGACAGGGGATCGCGTTGCAACGGTATACCAATACGATGATGTATCAGTTTTTGCCGAATCTGGAGGCGCGGCTCGATCTGAGCATGCAAAATTCCCCGTACAGCACGTTTGATTACCGGCTGCAAAATCAATTCAGCAAAGCGTTCGTCAGCCGGGCGGAATTGAATTATCGTCCGACGGACAATATGGTGATCCGGCTGCAATACCGGGAACTTCCGTTTTCGTATTACGGCTACGGTTATCAACGTCCCTTCGGCGGTATGTTTGACGGACTTGAATATTACGAAGAGTAATCCACGATCTGATCGTCGTGTGCCGAACGCACACCGTTAACCGAGCAAGTCATGCCGGACTTTCTCGGTTATTTTTTTGCGTATGATGAAACCGACCATTCGATTGCGACTGTTGTTAAACGTCACGATTGCGCTTCTCGCACTGTTTAACGGGATCCAAATCGCCGGAATAGTGTCGGAGGCACCCGTCGCCGTTCCGGGAGAGAAAGTCCGGGATTCCGACACCTCCTTCGTGCCGATGCAGATCAACGTATTAAACGGGAACGGCGTGAACGGCGTCGGTACGGTGATGACCGCGTTCTGCCGCCGCATAGGATACGACGTGGTGGAGATGGGAAATTATAAGACGTTCGACGTGCCGCAGTCGCTCGTGATCGACCGGAGCGGAACGATGGAGGATGGCCGGGCACTTGCGGCCAAACTCGGGATCTCCGGGAAAAATGTGATCCAACAATTCAGTTCCGACCAGATGGTCGGCGCCTCTGTGGTGATCGGAAAAGATTATCAATCATTGACCCCGTGGAAAAAATAGGAGACTTGTGACCTCGAAGAACCTGGCGAAGATTATTGCCGCTGCAGCATTGGAGAAAAAAGCGTACGATATCGCGATTCTCGACCTGAAAAAATTAACCACGATGACGGATTATTTTGTCGTTTGCTCCGTCGACTCCGACACGCAAGCCCGCGCCGTGGCCGATGCGATCAAACATCATGCGATGGAACGAGGGGAATCTTCCGTGCGGAAAGAGGGGTACGGCGAAGGGCGCTGGGTGCTGCTGGATTATGTGGATGTGGTGGCGCATGTTTTCCACAAAGATGTGCGGGAATTCTATAACATCGAGAAGTTATGGGGTGACGCCAAATTCGAATATGTCACCGATGAACCGCCGGAAAAAACCCCGGCGAAAAAAGTGAAAAAAACTCCGGCAGCCAAAAAACCGGCGCGAAAGAAGTCCGCAAAAAAATGAAAGAGCAGCTTCGCGCACAACTCGCTTCCGTCCTCACCGATCTTCACTTCCCCTCTACGGAAATTCAATTCGACCGTCCGAAAGCGGAAGCGCACGGCGATCTGACGACCAATGTCGCCATGATGCTCGCCAAATCCGCCGGGAAAAATCCCCGACAGATCGCTCAGTCCATCGTGGAAAAACTGACGGTGGACGGACGGTTTCTCTCCGGCGTGGAGATCGCCGGACCGGGATTTATCAACTTCCGTTTTGCACCGACCTACGTCGTGGAAAATGCCCGGTCGATCCTCACCGGCCATGCGACATTCGGCCGGTCCGATATCGGCGGCGGAAAACGATCGAACGTGGAATGGGTGAGCGCCAATCCTACCGGCATGCTGCACGCCGGTCATGGCCGTCAGGTGATTATCGGAAAAGTAATCGCCAACCTTTTGGAATGGACCGGTCACGCGGTGACGCGGGAGTATTATTTTAATAATGCCGGCAATCAAATGCGGCTGCTGGGGGAGAGCATCTATGCCCGGTACCGGCAGGAACTCGGCGAGGAATATCCGTTCCCCGAACAAGGGTATAAAGGGGAATACATCTCCGATATCGCGCGGGAGATCGTTGCCGAAAAAGGAAACTCCCTCACCGGTTCCGATGCGGACCGCGAATATTTCGTGAAGTTCGGAGAAGCGTGGTGTTTTGCAAAGATTAAACGGACCCTCGAGCGGCTCGATGTTCGTCACGACGTGTTCTACAACGAAGATTCCCTCTATACCGAAGGGAAAATCGCCGAAGTGATCGACGCTTTTAAAAAGAACGATCTGGCGTACGACAGCGAAGGAGCGGTCTGGTTCCGGGCGACGAAATTCGGCGCGGAAAAAGACCGGGTGATCGTCAAAAGTACCGGAGAGCCGACGTACCGTTTGCCCGACATCGCCTATCACCGCGAAAAATTCCGACGCGGTTTCGCCTTGATCGTGGACATCTTCGGCGCGGACCATATCGCTACGATTCCTGATGTCTTGAACGGTGTTCAGGCGCTGGGATACGATACAAAAGATGTGAAAGTGATCATCCATCAAATGGTGTCGTTCGTCAACGGCGGCGAAACGGTGAAGATGTCCAAACGGAACGAAAAGACGTACACGCTGGACGATCTGATTGATGAGGTGGGAGCGGACGCCGTGGCGTATTTTTTTATCATGCGAAGCGTCGGCACGCACTTGGAGTTCGATATCGCTTTGGCCAAGGAACAATCCGACAAAAATCCGGTCTATTATCTTCAATATGCCCACGCCCGCATCGCGAGCATTCTCCGCCATGCATCGACGGAGCAATACCCGGTCAATGACCCGGTCGCCGCGGCCGAACGGACCGATTTCAGTTTGATTCGGGAGAAAGAAGAGATCGATTTGCTGAAAAAACTTCTCGAATTTCCGGAAATGGTCGCCGGCTGTGCCACGTCGTTCGAACCGCACCGGTTGACCACCTATCTGCGCGAGGTGGCGGAATATTTCCACCGATTTTATCATGAACACCGCGTGATCAGCGATGATCCGTCGTTGATGATGGCCCGATTGACCGTCTGTTTAATGACAAAAATCGTGATCGCCAACGGCTGTAAAATTTTAGGTGTAACTTGTCCGGAAAAGATGTAAATTTCCCTCAACAGTAAAGGAGCAGCACCCCCCTCGTTTTTGATACCGCGATACAACGCTTGTCACCGCAACCCGGGATATTCATTGGAAATCCTGGCGGATTTTCTTAAATTCTGTAATTCGTATACATTTTAAGGCTCCATGAAAAATATTCTGGTCACCGGAGGTGCCGGGTTTATTGGGAGTAATTTCATCCAATTCCTGCTGCAAAAGCGTCCCGGATACACGGTCGTCAATTTTGATCTCCTGACGTATGCAGGAAATCTCGAAAATCTCGCCTCTATTGAGAAAAATCCCCGGTATCGGTTTGTGAAGGGGGATATCGCTGATTCTTCCGCAGTGGAATCCGTACTGCGGGAGCATGCCATCGACACCATCGTTCACTTCGCCGCAGAATCGCATGTGGACCGGAGCATTTCAGGCCCGGCGGTCTTCGTGCAGACGAACGTGGTCGGAACGCAGGTATTGCTCGATGCAGCACGCACGATCGGCATTGAAAAATTCCTCCATGTTTCCACCGACGAAGTGTACGGTTCGCTCGGACCGACCGGATATTTCACGGAAGAGACGCCGCTCCATCCGAACAGTCCCTATTCGGCGAGCAAAGCCTCGTCCGACATGCTGGTGTTGGCATACCACCATACGTTCGGATTTCCCGCGATCGTGACGCGGTGTTCCAACAATTACGGTCCGTATCAGTTTCCGGAAAAACTTATCCCGTTGATGATCGCCAATGCGATGCATGACAAGCCGCTCCCGGTATACGGCGACGGTCTGAATGTTCGCGACTGGCTGTATGTGGAGGACCACTGTTCGGCGATCGACGCGGTGCTGCATGGGGGAAAAACCGGCGATGTGTACAACATCGGCGGTCACAATGAGTGGAAGAACATCGACATCGTTAAAACCGTACTGCGCGAACTGGGAAAACCGGAATCACTTATCACCTTTGTGAAGGATCGTCCCGGACACGACCGGCGGTATGCCATTGACGCATCGAAAATCCAGCGCGAACTCGGCTGGACGCCGGCACACCGGTTCGAAGAGGGGATTACGCAGACCGTTCGATGGTATCGCGAACATCAGCCGTGGTGGCAGCGCATCATCAGCGGGGAATACAAAAAATACTATGAACTCCAATATTCGGAAAGTGCATCGGCGTAACATGACCGTCAAAAATTATTTCTTCGGAATGGTTCTGCTTGCCGTGACCGCCTCGGCCCAGATGTTCGATAAAAACGAACAGAAACAATCTCAGCAAAACTCGCCGTTATCCATCCTGAATCAGCAAAGTTCGATCAAGCCGGTGGTGTTGGACGGTCCGGTCGATCCGAACGAATATGTCGTCGGACCGGGGGATGTGTTCAGTGTGAACATCTGGTCGGCTGTTCCGCTGAGTTTTCAGATTGCCGTCACCCCGGAGGGGACGATCATCATTCCGACGGTCGGCGAATTGAAAATCTCCGGACTGACGTTGACGGCGGCAAAACAATTGGCGGTGAGCGAGATCCGGAAAAAATATTTGACCGGTGCTGCATCCTTCACCTTGTCGCAGCCGCGTTCGTTTGTGGTCACGGTGCGAGGCGAAGTGTTGATGGAAGAAGCGGTGGTCGTCCAAGCATCGCAGCGGGTGGATGCGGCGATCGCAATGGCGAATGACGTCCCTTCATACAAGTCCAAACGGGCGTTGAACGAAACATCGTTGAAATCCGCCGCAATCGAAAAAAAATTGCGGAATGCGAGCCGCCGCAACGTGGTGATTCAGCGGAAAGGGAGCAATCCGCTGCGTGCGGATCTTGAAAAATATCTGGCAACGGGGAATACCTCATACAATCCGCTCCTGAGGGACGGTGACGTGATCATTGTTCCGCCGACCGGTGCAGACAATAATTTTATCGGTGTTTTTGGAGCGGTAGTCAAGAGCGGTCCGATCGAATATTCCGGCGGAGACAGCCTGATGACGGTGATCGGCATTGCCGGCGGAATCACACCAGCGGCGGATCTGTCCGGTGCCGTGATCTCGCGAAAGGATGACAACGGAATATATTCCGATTTACCGGTCCCGTTAGCGGGAATCATCGCCGGTTCCACGCCGGACATTCCGTTAAAAAACGGCGACCGGATTATTATTCCGGCAACAAATGCGACCGATCGCGGCGGAGTGGTGACCGTTGAAGGTGAAGTAACGGCGCCGGGTGTGTACGCGATCTTCCATGATTCGACGAAATTATCGGAAATTATCCGCAAAGCGGGGGGATTCACGCCTCTGGCAATGTTGAACGGCGCAATGGTTGTGCGTGACCGGCCGGCGGCGGACGATCACGACGAACATTATTATCATTTCCGCAAGGGATTGACGACCAGCGAAGATACGGCGTATTTTTCCACAGAAGTACGATTGAGCAGTGAACGGCAGATCGTTTCGGTCGATTTTCTATCGCTCTTTGAGAAAAAAACGCCGGAGTTCGATATAACGCTTCACAAAGGGGACCGCATCATCATTCCGGCGAAATCGAATTCGGTCTATGTTTTTGGCGAAGTCAAATCTCCGGGATTCGTAAAATATTCCTCCGGCAAGAACATTCAATATTATCTCGCCGCGGCGAACGGAATCTCCGAACAAGCGGAGGAGG
>CAZRWF010000058.1:0-16651 GCA_964603685.1 uncultured Chitinophagaceae bacterium | reverse complement strand
ATCGGGTGGAAATCCTCACGATCACCAGCGGATATCCGGACGAGGTTATCCGTTCGCTTCCGTCCGGCGCTGAGACGCTCCACGACCAGAGCGCCCATATTGCATTTCATGCACAATGGATGCCGTGAATGAATGGACTTTTTACCATTGTGAAGATGATATTAAAGTTCTCTAAATTATAATAGTCTAACTCCGAACCGCACCGCCGCAAAGCAATTCTTCCGTATATTTCCTCAGTCAATTTTCTTGAATCACCGGATCTAAATCATGTTCACCGTACTATTGAAAAAAAATCTCCTTCTCATTTTCAGCGTTTTCGCCTTCGCTTCAGTTCTCCGTGCGGATCAGGTCGATTCGTTGAAAAATATCCTTCCCGGAACGGAAGGAAAACAACGGCTTGACATTCTCTTCGCGCTCGCAAATACACTGGAAACAACCTTGCCGAAAGAGGCGCTGACGTACGCCCTGGAAGCGATTGCATTGGCCGATCAATTGAACGAAAAGGGGATGAAAGCGACGTTGTATTCCTCCGCTTCCTTCAGTTCCAGCGAATTGGGTGATTTTACCCAGGCATTACGTTTCGGATATCGGTCGCTCGAACTCAGTACGCAGATCGATGATAAAAAGAAAATGGCGAGCGCCAACAGCACCATCGGCATCGCCTATGTGTATATGGGACAATACAGCAAAGCGCTCGAGCGTCATCTGGAAGCGCTCCGTCTTCGGGAGTCCATCGGCATGCCGGTGGCGGAAGCGCGGACCCTGAACAATATCGGCGTCGTTTATCACAACAGCGGACAATTCGACAAAGCGGTGGAGTACTATAAACAAGCTTATGAACGCCACGGGAAAGGAATTGATACGCTGGTGCGGGTCCGGCTGCTGACGAATATCGGTTATTCGGAATTTAAGAGGGGAAATTTTTCCGAGGCGATGAAATATCATCAGGACGCCCTGACCATGGCGGAAAAAGTGAAGTATGTCAGCGGATTGGCGTACATTTATTTTAATCTCGGATTGATGCACGCGGAAAAGGAGGAGTTTCCCCGTGCGTTCGATTACCTGCGCCGGTCATTGAGCAACTATGAATCCCTCGGCCAAAAATACGGCGTCCTCCAGTTGTTGAACGCTCTCGGCACCACGTACTTTAAGAACGGCAATTTCGCCGAATCACGCCGCTATCTCCACCGGGCGATCGACCTGGCGCAGCAGCTCAACGCGATGGAGCAGCTCCGGACCAGTTATGAAACGTTGCATCAAATGTATGAAAAGACCGGACCGATGTCGGAGGCATACCGGACGTTCCGGCTGTTGGCGGACGTCAAAGATTCTCTCAACAACTCCCGCGAATCCAAAAAGATGGCGGAACTGTTGATGGATTATGAGGTCCGTTCCAAAGAACGGGAGATCGAACTGTTGAAAAAGGAAAATACGATCTCCGAGATGAGCCTTGACCGTCAAAATCTCCGGTTCAATCTTATCGTCGGCGGTTCGGTGCTGCTGCTGGTCGTGATCTCTCTGTTGTACGTGAACAACCGCAAGATCCGCACCGCGAAACAGCTGGTGGAGGAAAAAAACGCCGAGCTGAACCGGTTGAACGACGAGCTGCAATTGAAGATCGGAGAGGTTAATCTGCTGAGCGGATTGCTGCCGATCTGCTCGAGTTGCAAAAAGATACGGGACGATGAAGGGGAGTGGGAACAGTTGGAGAAATATATCTCCCATCGCAGCGAAGCGACCTTCTCGCACGGCATTTGTCCCGATTGCATGAAATCGCTCTACGGCACGGTGATCGACCGGATGAAAAAACCGTAACACCGTGATCCACCCCGAAAAAACAACGGCCCGGCAACGGGCCGTCTCTTTTTTGTATTGATATGCGACGATTTATCGGTTATCTTCCGTCACACTCTTCAAGGAACCGATATGAAACTTCTCACCGTCGCACTCCTGTTCGTCACATTCCTTTCCGCTGAAATTCCGCAGATCCTTCCGACGCCGCGCTCCGTAACGGAGAAAAAATCGCCGTGGAAGATCACTTCCGCCGTAAAAATCGTTCTCGGTAACGACGGGAAAGCGGACATGTTCGCCGCCGAAAAGATCAACGACCGCTTCATCGAACTGAAAGGTTCGCCGCTGAAAGTTGTGGCCGCCTCGTCGGTCCGCAAACTGACCGGCAATTACATCTTTATCGGCAAACCGACCACCGAATACGGCAAAAAATTCCTGAAAGAACGGAACGGTACGTTGACGCCGGAAATGAAAACGGAAGGATATTTCCTGGATGTGGACGATAACGGAATCGTGATCATTGCGGAATCGGACAAAGGATTGTTTTACGGCGTGATGACGCTGGTGCAGATGATGCGGCAGGAAAAACGGAGCGTTATCGTTCCCGGCGTCACCATCCGCGACTACCCGCTGCAGCCGATCCGGGGGATTACGGACGATATCAGCCGCGGTCAGGTGTCGACGATGGAGAACTTTAAACGAATCATCTCCTTTATCGCCCGCTACAAAATGAACGTTTTTATGCCGTACATGGAAGACATGTTCGTCTTCACCAAACACCCGGAGATCGGCAAAAACCGCGGTGCGCTCACGGCAGCCGAATGCCGCGAATTGGACGAGTACGCCAAACGGCACTTCGTAGAACTGATTCCGATCTTTCAAACGCTCGGTCATTGGGAAAACATTCTCATCCATCCGGAGTACGTCCGGTACGCGGAATTTCCCGGTGCGCACACGTTGAACGTCTCCGATGAAAAGATGTATGCCTTGCTGGACGAGATGATCGGCGAGGTGTCCGCCGCGTTCAGTTCGCCGTACTTCCACATCGCCGCGGACGAATCGTGGGATGTGGGCTTGGGGGTGAATCGTCAGCGGGTTGCCGCCAGCGATCTCGCCACCGTGCATGCGGAACACTATAAACGGGTGTTCGCCCTGGTGAAAAAGTACGGCAAAAAGCCGATGATGTACGGCGACATCATCCTGAACCATCCCGATATTTTGAAGAAGATTCCGCCGGAAGTGACGATCGTGGATTGGGCGTACGGTGCCCGGTTCGATTTTCCCGGTCCGGAAGTTTTTCAATCGGCCGGTTTTCCGTATGTAATCTCCCCGGCCGTCTGGAATTTCACCGGTCCGTACCCGAATTATCTCAACACCTTCGTGAATATACAACAGTTCAATCTGGACGGGTATGTCAACGGATCGCGCGGGATCGTCTGCTCCAACTGGAACGATTTCGGCGGCGAAGCGCTCCGCGAACTGAATTTTTACGGATACGCCTGGAGCGCCGAATGCGCCTGGAATCCTCTCACGGCCGACCAAACGTCGTTCCATGACAAGTTTTTGGCCGATTTTTATTCCGTGGAAGAGACCGACAAGCTCCGAACGGTCTATACCCTGCTGAACGATCCGGCGAATCAGTTTCACTGGTACGAAGTGTGGCGTCATCCGCTGCTGCCGAACCGGGACGACATGATCTGGGAAAAACGCCTGCCGCTCATCCAGCGGATGCAGAGCATCCATTCGACGATGCCGTTTGTTCTTTCGTTGATTGACGATCTCACACCGTCGGTCGGAACGAACAAAACCCATCTTGCCCATCTCGCGTTTGTCGCCAAATTTAATCTCTGGTTCGCCAAAAAAATCGAAGCACAGGAAAAAATCCGCCTGTTGACGAAAGATTCGATCCGTTCGAAACAGGAAAACGCCGCTGCGATCGCTGCTCTTTGCCGGCCGGTGATTGAAGAGCTGATCTCCGTCAAAGGGGAGTTCGAAAAAGTGTGGATGTTGGCCAATCGCCGCGAAGGACTGTCGCTGCTGCTGGACCGGTACGATCGGCAGATTTCCTATTGGCGCGAGATCGCCGACCAGGCGGAGCGGGGACGCACGGCGTTCGAACCATCGATCAGCAGTCAATGGATCTATCATCCGAAGGGGAATGCCGGTGCGAAGGATACCGTGCTCGTTCGGAAAGCATTTTTCCGCACCTCGGTGAAAGTGAATGCTCCGGTGGCAAATGCCAAAGTGCAATTGCTGGGGGATACGTGGACGCGCCTGTTCGTGAACGGCACATTCGTCGGCGAAGTGGCGGCACGCCGTTCGTTGTCATTAATCGTCGAAAATCAACGGGCGAAGATTTTTGATATCACGGCATTGCTGAATGATTCCGTGAATGTGATTGCGGTGGAAGCGCAGAATTTTCAGGAGAACGGCTCTGCCGGAATGAATTTGTACGGTGAAATGACGACGAAAGAGGGGGCGGTGATTCCGCTCCTCTCCGACGGTTCATGGTCTGTTGCTGACACGGTGAGCGTGGATTGGCAGCGGTCGCAAACAGCGTCGGATCGGTGGGTTCCGGCATTCGCGAAAAAATATCCGGTGCCGGTTGTTGCTCCGAATCTTTCCGCCGGACGCACCAGTTGGTTTGAACGGTAGATTTTTCTTAACGATCGTAAAGAAAAAATGGAAACGACCCCTGTCCCCGCCGACGAACGCCGGTACCTTATCGAATGCTGCCGGACAAAGCTGGTCAAGGAATATCTGCCGAAGATCGAAGAATGCCTCGCGCAGTTGACCGACGATGATCTCTGGTGGCGTGCCTTCGAAACGAACAATTCCATCGGCAATTTGATGCTCCATCTCGCCGGAAACATCCGGCAGTGGGTTTTTCACCATCTCGGCGACCGTCCCTACGACCGGCAGCGGGAGAAGGAATTTTCGGAACGGCGAACCGTTCCCAAACAGGAGTTGATCGATCTCCTGCGCGCCGCCGTGACGGATGTCGATGCGGTGCTCGCCGAATTTCCCGCCGACCGGCTGCTGCAGCGGTACCGGATTCAGAAGTACGATGTCACCGCGTTCGAAGCAATCCTTCATATTACGGAACATTTTTCGTATCATACCGGACAAATTGTCTATATAACAAAGTTGCGAACCGGAAAAGACCTTCGATTCTATAATCTGTAGAACATCTCCGGCATCTCTCCCTGTTCATGAAAGAAAAGCTCAAAAAGATTTTCGTGGAAGTTCCGACGATCGTCCTTTCCGTGATCATTGCATTGGCGATCAACGAATGGAACAACCAACGTGAACGGGAACATCTGGCCGGCAACGTTGTTGCGGCGATCCGGGAAGAGATCGAGTTCAACCGTTCCGCGGTGAAAAAAGCGGTCGATTATCATATTCCGCTGGTAGGAAATTTGATGAATGACCGGCATCGCATTTTTTCGGTTCCGTTGCAACGGCTCCGTCTTTCCGCGATCAACGCCGAACAGCTGCAGAAACAATTGACGGCACTGTTCGAGCAGATGGGGGAAGTGCTGGAACAACCGCTGGTCGTAAAACGGACGGATGATTCGACGTACCGCATTCCGTACAAAAACCGGATGTTGACATTACGGATACAGAGAGACACGGTCTTCCTGTTCGGACGCGGCAACATTTCGCTCCGGTCGGCGCTCATCAAGAATAATGCGTGGAAAATCGCACAAGCCGCACAGATCGCTCCGTATCTGGATTTCCGGTTGATCGCGTTGATGTCCGAAGTGGACCAAATGCAGAATCAATACGAGGCGACAACAAAGTCGATCATCGACATGTTGTATCGCGGCGGCAGCGACGTGACTCCCGCCATGCAGGATATGCTTGAATATGAAAAACGGTTATTGCAGCAATACGACCAACTATTGGAAATTTTAGAACGGCCATGAATCTCGATTCTCACTATCCTATCTCCGGCGAACAAGCGTCGTTGTATCGAACGAACGGATTTATTTTATTAAAGAACGTTGCACAACCGGAAGAAGTGTCCCACTATCGCACGTTCATCCGGGAGGAGTTGGAACGGGTGGCGAAAGAGAAAGACCCGCAGGGACGCATTTCGGATTACAGCAAAATGTTCACGCAGGTGACCAATCTCTGGCGTTTCAACGAAACGGTGAAACAGTTCGTCTTCGGCAAACGATTCGCACGGATCGCGGCGGATTTAATGGGAGTGGAACGGGTCCGGCTGTATCACGATCAAGCTCTTTTTAAACCGCCGGGCGGGAAACGGACACCGTGGCATCAGGATCAATATTATTGGCCGTTGGAGACGCACAATACCATCACGATGTGGATGCCGTTGGTCGATGTTCCGGCGGAGATGGGGGCGATGTCGTTCGCCGCGGGCTCGCATCGCGACGGATCGATCGGGCATATTGCCATTTCGGACGAGTCGCATGCGGTGATCTCCCGCATCATCGAAGAAAAAGGGTACCGCGTGGAGGGATATTCGCTGAAGGCCGGTGATGCGACGTTCCATTCCGGCTATACGCTCCATTCGGCTCATCCGAACAACGGAACGTATCCGCGCGAAGTGATGACGATGATTTATTACGAAGACGGCGCACGCGTGGCGCCGTTTGACAATGAACACCGAAAAGTCGACAGGGATGTGTTTCTCCCGGGAAAAGAACCGGGAGAACTTGCCGCCACCGAATTGAATCCGCTTCTATGACTGACAAAAGTTCCACCCGATCCAATGTCACCGTCACGCATCGTCCTATCCTTCGCTGGACGTTGATCTTTGCCGGCACCGTTTTTGTCGGTATCGGCATTCTCGGCATCTTTATACCGCTGCTTCCGACCACCGTTTTTCTGCTGATGGCCGCCTGGTGTTACGCCCGCAGCTCCCATCGGTTTTATGACTGGTTGCATCACAACAAAATCTTCGGAAAATATTTGAAAAATTACCGCGAGGGAAGAGGGATCACCGTCAGTTCGAAAGTGACGTCGATTGCCGTGCTGTGGGGCGGGATACTCTACTCAATGTACGTCGTCCCGTCGTTGATCGTTCGGCTGATCCTGGCAGCGATTGCCATCGGCGTGACGATACACATTGTTTTAATTCCGACGAATAGAGAACGATAACGATTTCTTTTCCATACCAATCCAGCAGGAGCATCATGAAAAAATATCCGTTATTGCTGTCACTGTGTTGTTCCCTCGTGTGGGGACAGTCCACCGTTCAAAAGGAGGGCTTGCGGGAGAACACGCCGGCCGTGCATGCCATCACCAATATCACCATCGTCCCGTCGCCCGGAAAACGGATCGAGAGCGGGACGATCGTCATTCGAGACGGCGTGATTCAAGCCGCCGGTGCGAATGCGGCCGTACCGGCCGACGCACGTGTGTGGGACGGGAAAGGATTGACGGCCTATTACGGGATGATCGACTTGTACTCCGATTACGGCCAGCCGAAACCGCGGCCGGCCGCTTCATCCGCTCCGGCAGCGCCCGAACCGGTCCGGGGGGCGAATTACTGGAACAACACCATCAAATCGGAGAACTCCTCCGCAGACATGTTTGCTCCGGAAAAGGAATCGGGAGAAAAACTCCGCGCCGCCGGTTTTACCACGGTGCTCTCCGTTCCGCTCCACGGGATCGTCAAAGGAACCAGCGCACTGGTGAACACCGGCGACGGATCGGCGAATGATGAGATCGTCAACAGAGAACTTTTCCACCATGCGACGGTGGTGCGCGACAATTTCGGCGGCGGTTATCCCAATTCTTTGATGGGACAAATCGCGTTGCTCCGGCAGACATTGAGCGATGCCCGATGGTATGCGGACGCCCGGAAGGTGTACGCAAAAAATCCGAACCAGCCGAAGCCGGAGGAGAATGCGACCCTCGCGGCACTGGAAGCGGTCGCTGCCGGCAAACAGAAAATGGTCTTCGATGTGAACGACGAACTGAGCGCACTCCGCGCGGCGGCGGTGGCGAAAGAATTCTCCGTCCCTTATCTTCTGCGCGGCAGCGGATATGAATACCGCCGACTCGATGCGGTGAAGGGGCTCTCTGTTCCGGTGATTCTGCCGGTCAATTTTCCCGACGCACCCGCCGTGGAGACGCCGGAAGATGAATTGAATGCTTCTTACGAAGATTTGCGGCATTGGGATTTTGCGGCGGAAAATCCGGCACGGATGAAAAAGGCGGGCATTACCGTTGCATTCACCGCCCACCAGTTGAAGGAGGTCGCAAAATTCCGCAGCATGATCGCGACGGCGATTGCCTATGGATTAAACGCCGATGATGCGCTGGCGGGCGTCACCACCGTTCCCGCGCAGATCGCCGGAATGGAAAAACAACTGGGGACCATCGAAGCGGGGAAAATCGCGAATCTCGTCATTGCGGACGGGGAGTTGTTCTCCGACAAATCCAAAATCCGAGAAACCTGGGTCGCCGGGAAACGCTATCCCGTTGCCGCAGCTCCTTCCGCTGATCTTCGCGGCACATGGTCCTTTGTTCCGGAAGGGAAGACGCCACTGACGTTGGAGATCTCCGGCGAAATCGGATCGCCGGGCGGTTCGATCCTCTCCGGCGGGAAAAAAGCGAAACTGAATGCGGTCACACTTCAGCAAAAATTATTTTCCTTTTCGTTCGATGGGGATTCGCTCGGTCTCAAAGGGGTCACCCGGGTCTCCGGCGCCGTCAACGAAAAGTCGATCGCCGGCCTGGTGGAATATGCCGACGGCACCGGGGGTACATGGAAAGGGGAATTGACCAAACCGTTCACATCAAAACAGGATTCCGCCGTGACGACGGAGAAACGGTCGGCCGCGAATGAGGTGGTCTATCCGGACGGTGCGTACGGCCGGAAAGAGATTCCGGCGCAGCAAGATCTGTTGATCAAAAATGCCACGATCTGGACGAGCGGTCCTCAAGGCATTCTCGAAAATTCCGATCTGCTGATCGTGAAGGGAAAAATCGCAAAGATCGGCAAAGGACTCACCGCTCCCGGCGGCGCTGTGACGATCGAAGCAAACGGCAAACATGTGACGCCGGGATTGATCGATGCGCACTCGCACGCAGCGGTGGCCGGTGCGGTGAACGAATCGGGACAGGCCATCACGGCAGAAGTGCGGATCGGCGACGTGATCAATGCGGACGACATCAATATCTACCGCCAGTTGGCGGGAGGATTGACCGTCGCAAACATCCTGCACGGTTCGGCGAACGCGATCGGCGGACAAAATCAGGTGATCAAACTCCGCTGGGGATTGTTGCCCGAACAATTGAAGTTTGAAGGGGCGATACCGGGAATCAAATTCGCGCTCGGGGAAAATCCGAAACAATCCAACTGGGGAGACAACAACACCACGCGGTATCCGCAAACGCGGATGGGTGTGGAACAGATCATCCGCGATGAATTTATCGCGGCGAAAGAATACGACCGGATGATGAAGGAGAAACCGAATCCGGCAGCGATACCGCCGCGGCGGGACCTGGAACTGGAGGCGATCGCCGAGATCCTCAACAAACAACGTCTTGTGCATGCGCACAGTTACCGGCAGGATGAGATCCTGATGTTGTTAAAAGTCTCCGATGATTTTCAATTTCAGATCGGAACGTTGCAGCACGTGCTCGAAGGATACAAGGTGGCGGACGAAATCGCCAAACGAGGGGTCGGCGCATCGTGTTTCAGCGATTGGTGGGCGTATAAATACGAAGTGGTCGATGCAATACCGTACGCCGGAAAATTGATGTACGATGCCGGCGTGCTGGTTTCGTACAATTCGGACAGCAACGAAATGGCCCGTCGGATGAATCTGGAGGCGGCGAAAGCGACGAAATACGGCGGCGTGAATGAGGCGGACGCGTTGAAATTCGTCACGATCAATCCCGCCAAACAACTCCGGATCGATCAGCGGGTCGGTTCACTGGAAGTTGGGAAAGACGGCGATGTCGTTTTGTGGAGCGGTCATCCGTTCTCCACCTACACGAGTTGCGAACAGACGTGGATCGACGGCCGCAAATATTTCGACAAAGCGGAGGATGAAATGATGCGGCAGGACGTGGCGGCGAAAAAGTCGGCACTCGTGCAAAAAGCCCTCTCCGCGAAAAAACGGGGTTCCGGTTTGACCGCCGCAGCGCCGAGCCGGACCGAAGAATATTCCTGCCATGAATCGACCGAAGGAGGGCATTGAGATGAAAACGAATATACTGATCCTCATCATTCTCGTATCGGCATCTATTATAGAGGCCTCCACGCCGGTGCCGGCCAAAAAGCAGGAACGGCCGATTGTGCTCACCGGAGGCACCATTCACACGGTCAGCGGTGCGGTGATTCCCCAGGGAATGATCCTCTTTGAAAACGGCAAGATCACCTCGGTCGGGAAAACGGTGCAACTCCCCGCAAATACCGAAACGATCGACATCACGGGAAAACATGTCTATCCCGGATTGATCAACGCTTTTTCGAATATCGGATTAAACGAGATCGAGCTGGTCCGCGCCACATTGGATATGACCGAATCCGGACGGATCAATCCGAATGTCCGGAGCGAAACCGCGTTTAATCCCGAAAGCGAACTGATCCCCACCACCCGGGCGAACGGCATCGCCGTTTCGCACGTGGTCCCCCTCGGCAGCCTGATTGCCGGCCGCACCTCCGCGATGCTGATGGACGGATGGACGAACGACGAGATGACGCTGCGTGCGCCGGTGGGACTCTACGTCAACTGGCCGTCGATGACCGTCTCCCGTTCCCCTTTCGTCCGCCAAAGCGAAGAGGAACAGCGAAAAGCGATCGACAAAAATCTCCGCGAGTTAAAATCCGCCTTTGACGATGCCCGGGCATATGCCAAAGCGAAAAAAGCGGAACCGGTGAAAACGAAAACCGATATCCGGTGGGAATCGATGATCGCGCTGTTCGATCAACGCATGGCATTGATCGTCAACGCGGACGAGGTGAAGCAGATCCAAGCCGCCGTGCAATTCGCGAAAGATGAGGGAGTGAAATTGATCATCAACGGCGGACGCGATTCGTGGAAGGTGGCATCGCTGCTGAAGGAGAACAATGTTCCCGTCATTATCGGACCGGTGTACACGCTGCCGTCGCGGCGCAGCGATCATTACGACAGTCCGTTCACTCTCGCCGCCAAACTTCACCGCGCCGGCGTGTTGTTCGCCATCTCGGGAGAAGGGAACTCCACAATGTACGACCGCAACATGGGACATCAGGCGGGGACCGCCGCGGCGTACGGATTACCGAAGGACGAAGCGCTGCGCGCCGTCACCCTGAACGCCGCAACGCTGCTCGGCATCGCCGATCGCGTCGGTTCGCTCGATGCCGGAAAAGATGCGACGCTCATCGTCACCACCGGCGATCCGCTCGAAGTGGTGATGGATGTAGAGATGATGTTCATTCAAGGCAAACGTGTCGACCTGCGCAGCCGTCATACCGATCTCTGGAAAAAATATGAGGAAAAATATCGGCAGCTCGGCATCGTCAAATAATTTCGAGCAACAGTTCTCTTCCTGTTTGTTTCCCCGGCTCGTGCGGCCGGGGATTTTTTTTGCACGCCGGTTTTGTATAACGCACATGGGTACAGATATCACACTTACGGACGTTGTATAACGGCACTACGTGGCAATAGTCAAGATTACAACGATGTTTGTCCGTTCTGTCAAGTTAAGTTTTGCCCCCATAATGAGGTTGAAAATAGACTTCATTTTTTTCTTGACTTGAGTAGTATAACCCTCTATATTCGCTTGCAGTTACAGTTGTTGCAACTCTCGCCTTTTTTCTCAACGTTAAGACAACATTACGACCTGGGGATTCTTCATGAAAATGAAGGAGAGAAACGGTTTTTTCTTTTTTGAACTTTTTTGCACCGGCTTTCACAGTAACCTGACGACCGAACACTTTCTATCAATTTTATAACAGAGTTTTAATTAACAGGAGGACATAACCCAATGAGCGACAATACAGTAGCGGTGAAAGAAACCGCATCGGCTAAAAAAAGGGGGACTCAGGGGCTCACGTTCCGTCGTTATTTCACCACCGAAGGGGTTCATCCGTTCGATCAGGTGGAATGGGAATTGAGAACCGCGGTGATTTCGAACGAAAAAGGGGAAAAGATCTTCGAACAAAAGAACGTCGAAATTCCGAAATCCTGGTCGATGACTGCTACGAATGTCGTGGTGTCCAAATATTTTCACGGTCAGATCAACACGCCGGAACGCGAAACCAGCGTCCGCCAGATCGTGGACCGTGTGGCAAAGACCACCGTTGGCTGGGGACGCAAGCAGAAATATTTTGCCACCGAAAACGATGCAGAAATCTTTTATCAGGAACTGTGCTACATTTTGGTGAATCAGTACATGGCCTTCAACAGTCCGGTCTGGTTCAACGTCGGCATCGAGGAAAAACCGCAATGTTCCGCCTGTTTCATCAATTCCGTTCAGGATTCGATGGAATCGATTCTCGGCCTGGCGCGGACCGAAGGGATGCTCTTTAAATTCGGTTCCGGCACCGGTTCGAATCTCTCCACACTCCGCTCTTCCAAAGAAGCCCTCGCCGGCGGCGGTACCGCATCCGGCCCGGTCTCCTTTATGAAAGGATTCGATGCGTTTGCCGGCGTGATCAAATCGGGCGGGAAGACCCGTCGCGCGGCGAAGATGGTGATCCTCAACGCCGAACATCCCGATGTGATCGAGTTCATCAATTGTAAGGCGGTGGAAGAGAAAAAAGCATGGGCACTGATCGACGCCGGCTATAACGGCGGATTTAACGTTCCCGGCGGCGCGTACGATTCCGTGTCGTACCAAAATGCGAACCATTCCGTCCGCGTCACCGACGATTTTATGAAAGCGGTACTGGAAGACAAAGAGTTTCAAACCAAGTCGGTCCGCGGCGGCAAACCGGTGGATACCTACCGCGCCCGCGACGTGATGCGGCAGATCGCCGAAGCGGCATGGATCTGCGGCGATCCGGGTATGCAGTTCGATACGACAGTAAACGCGTGGCACACCTCATCCAACACCGCACGGATCAACGCTTCCAACCCGTGCAGCGAGTACATGTATCTGGATGATTCGGCGTGCAACCTGGCATCGCTGAACCTGATGAAATTCCGGACCGACGACGGCGAGTTCAACGTGGAATCGTTCAAATATGCGGTCGGTATCACCATCACTGCACAGGAAATTTTCGTGGACAACGCCAGTTATCCCACGCCGGCGATCGAAAAGAACAGCCACGATTATCGTCCTCTCGGATTGGGATATGCCAACCTCGGCGCATTGTTGATGGCGCGCGGTTTGGCATACGATTCGGATTCGGGACGGGAATATGCCGCTGCGATCACGTCGCTGATGTGCGGCGAAGCGTACGCACAATCCGCCCGCATCGCGGAACACACCGGACCGTTCAAAGGATTTGCGGCCAATCGCGAACCGATGCTCGGCGTGATGAATAAACACAGCATTCATGCCGATAAAATTTCCCGCGACTATGTTCCCGCCGCACTGTGGGAAGCCTCCAGCACGTCGTGGAAAGAAGCGATCGAACTCGGCAAAGCCCACGGTTATCGCAACGGACAAGCGACCGTTCTTGCTCCGACCGGAACGATCGGATTTATGATGGATTGCGACACGACCGGTGTAGAACCCGACATCGCTCTCGTGAAGTACAAAAAACTGGTCGGCGGCGGCATGATGAAAATCGTCAACCAGACCGTCCCGGAAGCATTAAAAAAACTCGGGTACGACAGCGAACAGATCGAACATATCGTCTCGTTCATCGACAAAAACGACACGATCGAAGGCGCTCCGTTCCTGAAAGAGGAACATCTCTCTGTGTTCGACTGCGCCTTCAAACCGGCCAAAGGGAAACGTTCCATCCATTATATGGGACACATTAAAATGATGGGTGCAACGCAGCCGTTCCTCTCCGGTGCGATCTCCAAAACGGTGAACATGCCGACCGAAGTGACGCCGGACGACATTATGCAGGCGTATGTGGAATCGTGGAAACTCGGACTGAAAGCGGTCGCCGTCTACCGTGACGGATGCAAACGGACGCAGCCTCTCTCCACGTCGCTCGACGGCGACAAGAAAAAAGAGGAGAAGAAAGCGGAAGTCCGTCTGGCACGCCGCCGTTTGCCGGCCGAACGGGCCGCCTATACGCACAAGTTCAGCATTGCCGGCCATGAAGGATACATCACCGCCGGCATGTATGAGGACGGCACGCCGGGCGAAGTGTTCATTACGATGTCGAAGGAAGGTTCCACCCTTTCGGGAATGATGGATGCGTTCGCCACATCGATCTCCATCGCGTTGCAATACGGTGTACCGATCAAAGTGCTGGTGGATAAGTTCAGCCACATGCGCTTTGAACCCTCCGGATTCACGCAAAATCCGGATATCCCGATTGCCAAATCGATCTGCGACTATCTGTTCCGCTGGCTCGGATTAAAATTCCTGCCGAAGGACGATCAGCCGATGACGATGGTCACCGAAACGCCGGCGCTCGAAACGGCCGCCAAGGCGGAGGCAAAAGCCGAAACGGTCGCTGCCGCCGAACGGGGAGAGAAATATGTCTTCCAAACGCAGGCGGATGCCCCGCCGTGCCATGAATGCGGCAGTTTGATGATCCGCTCCGGCGCGTGCTATAAGTGCACGCAGTGTGGTAGTACTTCAGGCTGTTCTTGATAAACGGACATCCCGCCGCTGTTTGGCGGGACGGAAGCACGTCCGGTTGTTCCTGATATTCTCACGCAACGACGGACGGTAGAAAATAACAGGAACCACAGATTCACAGATTGATTTTGATGTTGGTATTTTGGGGTGTATTGGTAGGAAACATGTTCCGCCAAGACAATACGAACAATATTTCGGAATTTATGTAATTCACATACGCAGTAAACGGAATTATCAGGAAGCGAAAGGCAACCGACAATTTCATTCTGTGGTTGCCTTTTTTTTTTGCGGATAAAATAATAAGGGCGATGTCTCTCAGCCAAGAAAGTGCATCGCCCTAAACAAAACCAGTCACCATTAAGTGAAAGGAGAAAAAATGCGAAAGCCAAGCAGGTCATAAGATCTGTCGACCCAGTATTTTTTCTGGGTTAATGATAGGTCAATAAGTAACAAAATGCAACAAAAACATTAACCAATATTGAAAGGTAACAATCATGATTCGATCAAGAAGTAGTAAAAAAAATGGCTCGTCATTCGATGAAGCCACCAAAATAGCAGTATGGAATAAAGCCACAAATATTTATGGTTACGATTCAAGCAAACGCAGAAAAGATACTTGTGGCGCGTTGATAGATTATAATCAATATGGCATTACAGTTGACGGTGGAACCGGGTGGGAAATAGATCATATTATCCCAGTTTCCGCGGGCGGTTCAGATGAATTGTACAACCTGCAGCCGTTGCAATGGCAAAACAATAGAAGCAAAGGGGACAGTGTGGGAGGTTGGTCTTGTGCTGTAAGGGCCTCTCAATAAAATAAAAAAAGCCGGGAAAATCAGTCCCGGCTTTTTTTTTCAAGTTGTTCTCGCCTCGGAATTTTGTATCTTTGCGGTATGTCAATTAAGGACCCCGTATGAACCAACTCCCCGTTACCTCCAAACAATTCGAAGTGGTGAAAAGTATCGAAGGATTCGTGGAACAGAATCTTCCTTCCCTCTTGAAGCCGATCTCCGAAAGCTGGCAGCCGAACGATTTTCTTCCCGACATGCGGGCGGAAGATTGGCGGGAGCAGATAACGGAATTCCGCCGACGGGCGAAAGAATTGACGGATGAGGTCCTCGTCGTGCTCGTCGGGGACATGGTGACCGAAGAGGCGCTGCCGAGTTATCAAACCTGGCTCAACCGGTTCGACGGGATCAAGGACGACACCGGCGTGAGCGAATCCCCCTGGGCGAAATGGAGCAGAGGGTGGACCGCCGAAGAAAACCGCCACGGCGACCTCCTGAACAAATATCTCTATCTTACCGGCCGTGTGGATATGCGCGTCGTTGAAACGACCGTGCATCATCTCATCACGAACGGATTTAACACTAATTCCGGAAACGATCCGTATCTCGGATTTATCTACACCTCGTTCCAGGAACGGGCGACGAAAATATCGCACCGGAACGTCGGCATCCTCGCAAAACGGTGCGGCGACGAACATTTGCACAAAATCTGCGGATTGATCGCCGGAGATGAAGCCCGTCATGAAAAGGCGTACAAACTTTTTATGTCCAAAATTTTCGAAGTCGATCCGGGAAACGCCGTGCTCGCTTTTGCCAGCATGATGAAGAACAAGGTGACGATGCCCGCCAGTCTGATGACCGACGGGAAAGATCTCGACCTCTTTTCGAAATTCTCCAACGTGGCGCAAAAGATCGGCGTCTATACGGCAAAAGATTATGCCAGCATCATCGCCGCGTTGGTGGATGAATGGAAGGTGGAAACGCTGCAAGGCCTTTCCGACGCCTCTGCCAAAGCGCAAGATTATCTCTGCACGCTTTCCACCCGGTACGAAAAAGTGGCGGACCGGCTGAAGATCTCCGGCACGGCGAAATTCGGCTGGATCTTCGACCGGGAGATTGTGCTCGATACGCCGAAGATTCAAATGGCCGGTTGATTACGACGTCCGCATGGAAGAGCCGCACCGACCATCCCGTTGTCCGCGTTGTTCCGCCGCATTCCATTGCGGCGCCTCCGCCGGCGATGCGACTTGCTGGTGTTTCACGTTTCCCGCGTTTGTTCCGTTCGACGACGACGGGTCGAAAGAATGTTTTTGTCCCGCTTGTCTGCATGCGATGATCGAACAGCGGAACGCCGGGACTCCGCCGGCCGCCGATGACCGTTGATTCAG
>CAZRWF010000057.1:0-16902 GCA_964603685.1 uncultured Chitinophagaceae bacterium | reverse complement strand
CCCGGTTCTGTTCCTCGATATGTTTGGTCATCTCCACGTTCTGTTCGCGGATCTCTTTGAACAGGCGCGCGTTGGCGATGGCGACGGAGATATGGTTCGCGACGATCTGGAGATGTTCCAGGTCCGTCGCGGAAAATTCGCGTACTTTTTCGGTGGAGTACAGTCCGAGGATGCCGATCACGGTGTGCCCGATGAGCAGCGGCGCGCCGGCATAGGAGATGAAGTCGAACTTCTTTTCCGAAAGTCCCGATTTTTGTTTCAGGAACAACGTGGCGAAGTTCTCCTGCACGTTTTTCACCGCCAGGGCGCGCCGGCTCGCCATGATCTGTTTGGAGATGCCGTAGTTGCCGGTGATGGATTTTGACAGCTGATGTTCCGGCACACCGATGCTGGCGAGGAGCGTCAGTTCCTCCCCTTCCGTCACCCGCACGACCACCGCATCCACATCGAACGCTTCTTTCACCTGTTCGATCATTTCGCGCGCCTGTTTTTGGATCGGCAGGGCGCCGATCACCTCGCCGGTGACGCGGGCGATCAGATCGAGCCGGCGGTTCAGATGGTTCAGTTTTTCTTCCGCTTCGCGGCGGTAGGTATAATCGCGAAAATTGATGACGATGCCGTTCACCGCCGGATCGTTCAGCAGGTTGGTGCCGACCGCTTCCAGCCACCGCCAGGAACGGTCTTTGTGTTTAAACCGCACCTGCGTCATTATACTTTTTCCCGGCATCCGGAGCAGTTCTTGCAGCCGCACTTGATTGGGACCAATTTCGTCCGGATGGACAAATTCGAACGCGTTGCGTCCCACGAACTCGTCCGGCGAATATCCGAGAATGGAGGTGATGGAGTTGGTCGTGTAGAGGATCGTGCCGGTGACGTCCATCAGGGAGACCATTTCCGAACTTTTTTCGATGAGAGCGCGGAACCGTTTTTCGTTCCGGTTGATCTCGTCCTGCGATTTCCGCTTTTCGGTCACATCGCGGAAGGTGAGCACGACGCCGATGATTTCACCCGCATCGTCGAAGATCGGGGCGGCGGAATCTTCGATGAAAGTCCGGCGCCCGTCTTTGGCGATGAGGATGGTATGATTCGTTAAACTCAACGGCGCCCGTTCGCGGAGCACTTTGGCGACCGGATTGGGGAGGAGTTTTCCGGTCTCTTCGTTTTGAATGATAAAAACGTCGGAGAGCCGTTTTCCCGCCGCCTCCTGCTGCGTCCAGCCGGTCAGCTGTTCGGCAATCAGGTTCATAAACTTCACATTCCCCTTTTTGTCGGTGGCGATAACGGCATCGCCGATGCTGCGGAGTGTGGTGGAGAGCCATTGCCGTTGTTCTTTCACTTCGGATTCAGCGGCGTGTTTGTAGAGCACCATTTCCACCGTGGTCCGCACATCGCGTTCGTCGAACGGTTTCAGGATATACCCGTACGCGCTCACATGTTTGGCGGTGTCGAGCGTCTGTTCGTCCGAATTGGCGGTGAGGAAGACAACCGGAATGTCGAAACGATCAATGATGGACTTCGCCGCCTCGATGCCGGACATGGCTCCTTTCAACGTAATATCCATCAACACCAGATCGGGCACCATTTCTTCCGCGGCGCGGATCGCCCCTTTTCCGGTGGCGACGTCGGAGATCACGGCAAAACCGGCGGAGGTGAGGATCGTCCGGAGGTCCAACGCGACGATCTTTTCATCTTCCACGATCAGGATTTTTTTCTTCTTTTTCTTCATGCGACAGCCGGATTCTGCTCCGGAAACGTAATGACGATTGTCGAACCGCGTTTGTTGGTGATCTCGAGCGTTCCTTTTAACTGGTCCGTTAATGCCTGCACCAAATTGAGTCCGAGCGACGCGGCGGACCGCGGTACGCCGGTGCGAGCGAAACCGATACCGTCGTCCTTCACCGTCAGCACGAAGGCGCGGCGGCGGTTTTTTGTCAGCGACACGGTGATGGTCCCTTTCCGTTTCGGAAAGGCGTATTTGACGGCGTTCGACACAAGTTCATTGATGATCAATCCGCACGGGATCGCTTTGTCGATGTCGAACGAAACGGCGGCGACCTGCACGACGATGGTGACGTCTGCACCGCGGGCGCCGTAGGACTGCTGCAGGGATGCCACCAATTGTTTGACGTATTTGGAAAAATTGACGCTGGCGATGTCGCGCGATTGATAGAGGATCTCGTGCACAAGCGCCATCGATTTCACACGGTGCTGGCTTTCCCGCAGCATGGCGGCGGAGGAACGGTCCTTCACCGCGTTCGCCTGTAAATTAAGAAGACTCGAGATCACTTGCATATTATTCTTCACGCGGTGATGCACTTCTTTCAGCAAAATTTCCTTTTCCTGGAGTGAACGCCGCAGCCGTTCTTCCCCGATGATCCGCTCCGTGACGTTACGGAAATTGGCGACGAACGCATTCACGTTCGGATTCTGCAGCAGGTTGGTCACCATTCCTTCGATGTGCACCCAGTCGCCGTTTTTCCGTTTGAATCGTCCGAGCAGATAATCGCTCCGTTCGAATTCCAGCGCCAGCCGTCCGAACTTAAAGGCGTTGCGTTTCGCCTCCGCCGGATGTAACATCGCAAAAACGCTCGTGCCGACCAATTCTTCCGGCGTGAATCCGATGATCGTCGTGGCGGCGGGACTCGCATATTCGATCACTCCCCGTTTGTTCATGAGAATAATTCCGTCCGCGCTTTTTTCGATGAGCATCCGGAACCGTTCCTCTTTGGCCGACAATTCCAGCTGCGCATTTTTCTGCGCCGTAATGTCCTGCACTCCGCCGATGATCCGCAGCGTGGATTCGTTCGACAGTTCCGGGATCGGCTGCATGAAGTCACGGATCCAGCGCAACTCCCCTTTCCGCGTGAAGATTCGGTATTCCATGATCAGCGGATTGTCGACGGAGAGTGTTGCCGTTTCATTAATTGTCCGCTGCAGGTCGTCGGGATGGATGATATCGTTCCAACCGCCGGCGTTCACTTCATCGAGCGTGTATCCGAGCAGCCGTTCGAATGTCGGCGAGGCCCATTCGGTCCGGAATCCCTCGTCGGTCAGGACGGACGAGTAGACATAGTCCGTCGCCAATAACGAAAATAACCGGTACCGGATTTCGCTCTCACGTAATTTCGCTTCGGAGGCTTTGATGTTGGTAACATCGGCCATCGTGCCGAGCATCCGGTACGCCGTTTCGTCGGACGGACGGCGGTACAAGAATGCGCCGCGATCGAGCACGGAGAGATAGTGACCGTCCTTCTTTCGAAAACGGTACTCGATGTTATATTCTTCATGATTGCGCATCGCTTCCGTCAGGCGCGATTCTGCCCGGTCGCGGTCGCCGGGGTGGATGTGTTCCGCCCATTCGGCGATCCCTATCCGGGCAAACTCTTCGGGTGAATATCCGGTTACTGCTTCTACCGCCCCGCTCCACATGATCGAACCGCTCTCCACGGAGTAATCATAAATCAATTGGCCGGTCCGTTCGGTGATGATCCGGTAGCTCTCCTCGCTTTTCCGGATCTCCGACTCCGCTGAATTTCTCTCTTCAATCAGCGCCGCCAGAGCGAGTGAGGTGGAGCCGAGCACGATCAGAAAAATGTCCACCAAAATGATGCTGGTAACGTAATTTTCCGCCGCGAACAATCCCAATCCGGTCTGCGTGGAGAGGATGGCGGACAAGGAGATAATGTAGGTGGTGAGGACCGAACCGATCAATCCGAAACGGATTGTCGCACCGATGGCAAACGGAAACAGGAGGAAGGCGAAAGAGTAATTGAGCTGTCCGGTGAAGAACTTTCCGTGGAACACTCCGTGGGAAACAACAGACACCATAGCGAGACCGACAAGCAGTTCCACAACTTTCTGCAATGCCAAATGTTCGAACCGCCGGGAGAACATCGCAAACAACGTCGGCGCGGTCACGATCACGCCGGCGATATTCCCCAGCCACCAAACCAACATCAGCAGCGGGTACGAACCGCCGTACGACGGTTGAATCATTCCCGCTGCCGTGACGCTGAAAAGTGCATTCACCGCCGTGGCAATGCCGCCGGCGTAAAGCACGGCGATGCCGATGTCGCGAATGCGCCGCATACGGGGATCGAACGTGCTGTTCCGGAGAAGCAGATAGCCGACGTATCCTTCCGCGGTCGAACCGATCGCCAGCATCACGGCCAAAAACGGAGAAGAAAGAAGAAAAAAATAGTTGAGCGCGGTGCCGATAAAGATCACCGGCAGAAACCGTACGCCGGCAAAATACAACAGCGCCATCGAGACTCCCGCCGGCGACCAGAGCTGGATAAAATCCTGTTGAACGTACGAGAACATCAGGCCGGCGTACATGGTGGCCGCAAACAGCGCGGTGTACGCCGCCAGTTGAACAAGATATGGACGGGAAGAAAAATTCATGCGCGGGAAATTCCGTTGTAAGGTAGAGAGGGTACGACACAAAATCAAATCCGTCGAATGCAAAATCCCCTTCATTTTCTCCTGTTTTTTGCTTTTATTTTCTCATGGATCTCGTCGTGATCGGCATCATCGTTTTTATCACCGTACAACTCGGCATCGGCATCATCGTTTCACGGCGCGTCCGCTCGGAGGACGATTATCTTCTGGCGGGACGGCGGCTCGGAGTGCCGCTGGCGACGTTTTCGATTTTTGCCACATGGTTCGGAGCGGAATCGTGCATCGGCTCGGCGGGAACGGCATTCGAAGCGGGGCTTGCCGGCATCTCTTCCGATCCGTTCGGGTACGGATTGTGCATTCTGATCGTCGGACTGTTCTTTGCAAAAAAGTTCTGGGAGATGAAACTGTACACCGTGGCGGACTTCGTGGAGCGGCGGTATTCCGTCCGCGCCTCCCGGTTGTGCGCGCTGCTGATGATTCCGACATCGTTTCTCTGGACGGCGGCGCAGATCCGCGCCTTCGGCACCGTACTCTCGAGCGTTTCGAACATCGAATTGACGGCGGGGATCGCCGTCGCGACCGGAATCGTGATTCTCTACACCACCTTCGGCGGCATGCTTGCGGATGTGATCACCGATGCTATTCAAGGGACGATTCTCATCATCGGTCTCGGCATCTTATTCTATTTTGTCACGGACCGGCTCGGCGGCGCCGGACCTCTCTGGCAGCAGGTGACCCTCTCCTTCCAACGCCCAACGGCCGGGGAAGAATCCTCCTTTCTTCATTCGGCCGAACACTGGCTGATCCCGATCTGCGGATCGATCTTTGCGCAAGAGCTGATTTCCCGGACACTCTCCTCCCGCTCCTCCTCCATTGCACAGCGTTCCGCGCTGTTGGCATCGTCGGTGTATATTGTTGTCGGACTTATTCCGTTGATTCTGGGGCTCGTCGGCGCTTCGATTATCGGTCCGCTGGAGAACGGCGAACAGGTACTTCCGGCGCTTGCTTCCGCTCTGCTGCCGACGTCGTTGTTCATCCTCTTTTCCGGTGCGATGATTTCGGCGATTCTTTCGACGGTGGACAGCACGCTGCTGGCCATTTCCGCGCTGGTGACGCACAACGTTTTCCCGATGAGCAAACAACTTCCGGAAAAAACAAAAATCCGGATCGACCGGAGCATCGTCATCATCGCCGGCACGGCCTCGGCGTTTCTCGCCATCGGTGCGGACGGGGTGTATCAATTGGTGAAGGATGCCTCGGCATTCGGCAGCGCCGGAATCTTTGTGGTGATCCTCTTCGGCATTTACGGTAGGTCGGGGAACGAACGGGGAGCGGTGGCGGCACTGATCGGCGGGGCGGTCAGCTGGATCACCGCCTATTATCTCTTCGCTTGGGAGTTGAGTTACCTGCTCTCACTCGCGGTGAGCCTTCTTCTCTTTTTTGGGATTTCGATCTTTCCCTTTCGCAAAAGTACTGTTGCGTAAATTCCTTCCGTTGATGGAACAGACCATCACGTCAGACTTTCTTACCTGCAATATCAGCATCAATTCTTTTTCGGAAATTCACGGACAAGTCCGTCCGTTTCATCTGAGCTATCCTCTGCTGTAAAGGTTTTATCAAAATTGAGATTCTCTCGTCGATCGTTTCAAGACTGCATTTTGAACGGATCAATCCCTTGTGAATTGCCATTCATTTTGTGTTGAAGGATTGGCATTATTATTGAGCGTTAGTGTTCTTTGATCCAAACCCGCAACTCGGGAAGAACATCCTTACGATCAAAGTACATTGAGGCGATCATGAAGTTCTGTTTAGCATTAGTCGTTGCGGTAATACTGTTTCCGATTCATCGCAGCGAGGCACAGCGGGAGCAAACCGCAACGTTTTCCCTCACTATCGACGACGCCGTCCGATACGCGCTCCGGCACAATCCCGAACTGCAAACGGCACGGCTGGAAGTGCAGCGATCGGATGCGCGGGTGATGGAAGCGTGGGGATATACGATGCCGTCCGTTGACATCAGCAGCACGTTTAATCACATCATCACCAAGCCGAAAAGTTATTTTCCGGATGCGATCTATTATCCGCTGGTGAAGCTGATGGATTCCACTGCCCGCGTTCCGCGACCGACGGGCCAGCTCATCGAACTCCCCTTTTCCATGTCCCCCTCCAACTCCGTCAACGCCTCGCTGAATGTGCGGCAGATCCTCTTCAACGGAACGGTCTTCGTCGGTGTCGGTGCGGCGGCGGTCTATTCCGACCTCGCACGGGATCTGTACCGACAAAAAGCGGTCGAAACAGTGGCAAAAGTCCGCAAAGCGTATGATGCCGCCCTGCTGGCGAAAGAAGCGCTGGAGATGATGCGCGCCAATCTGAAAAATGCGGAAGAAAATGTAAACAACGTACGTTTGCTCCGGTCCCAAGGAATCGTTTCGGAGTACGACGAGCTCCGGGCGACCGTCGGCGTGGACAATCTCCGTCCGGCGGTGATTTTCAGCGAATCGAACTTTGCGCTCGCCGCGGACAATCTGCGAAATATGATGGGACTGCCGGATACGGCGGCGGTGTTCCCCACCGACACGCTCGCCTTTACGGAGATGGACGAAGGGATCATCGCGTCGGCGCACGAATCGGTCCTGTCGGCGAATCCGGCTCTCTCGGTGATGAATCATCAGATCGAACTGAACCGCGCTTCGATCAATGCCGAACGCTCCACGTTTCTTCCGACCATCGTCGCGTACGGATCGTACTCCTACACCGCCATCAAAGATGATTACCGGATCTCCACGAATGATTTTTACGCCATGTCCCAGGTCGGCATCACGCTCTCACTTAATTTGTTCCAGGGACTGCAGACGAATTTCCGGATCGAACAAGCACAATTGGAACGGCAAAAGTCCGAAGAACAAAAAATGAGCCTCGAACGGACCCTGCAGCTCGGCGTCCGCTCGCTCGTCGGAACGCTCCGGCAATCGCGGAAGCGGATTGACGCGCAGCAGCGGACGGTGGAGACGGCGGAACGGGGGCTGGCGATCGTCACGGCGCGATTCCTTTCGAACGCTGCTACACAACTGGAAGTAAACGATGCTGCTCTGGCATTGTCGCAGGCACGCGTCAACCGGATGCAGGCGATCTATGATTATCGCACCGCCGCTGCGGACCTTGAAGCGATGCTCGGACGAGTGCCCGACTTTCTCAACGACACGATCGACGAATAACCGACCTTAAAGGATTCGACCATGAAAACGTATGTTGTTCCGACCCTCTTCCTCCTTGTGACCACGGGAGTACTGTTCTTTTCCTCCTGCAAAAATCCCGATACCGGCGGCGAGCCGCCCGCCGTTCCGGCGGTGAATGTGACTGTTCAGCCGGTGACGGTGCAGCCGTTCGCGGACGATTTTACGGTGTTCGGAGCCGTTAAAGCGTTCGAAGACGTGATGGTGAGTCCCGAAGAAGGGGGCGTGGTCAAACAGTGGAAAAAAAGACGGGGCGAACGGGTGAACAAAGGGGACCTCATCGTAATCCTGAAAGACGAGGTGGTGAAGGCAAGTTACGAGGCGGCGGAGGCACAGTTAAAAATGGCAGAGATCACCGTCGAAAAACAACGATCCGTGTACGAACAAAACGGCATCAGCGAGCTGCAGTACAAAAATTTGGTGTACGGCCGCGACGCGGCGAAGGCCAACGCAGACTTGATGAAAGCGCGCTGGGAGCGGACACAACTGCGGAGTCCCATCGACGGTTTCGTGGAACAGACGTTTCCGAACGAAGGCGAGATGGCTCCGCCGGGAATGCCGATTTTCCGCGTGGTGAACACGTCGACCATTAAAATTCAGGCGGAGATTCCGGAATTGTATATCGGCTCCATCGCCGTCGGCACCGCGGCGCGCGTCACGTTCGACGCCGTGCCGGACGAATCACTGAGCGGCACTGTGACGTTTGTCGGCTCGACCGTTTCGGCCGCCAACCGGACGATGCAGATCGAAATCCTCCTGCCGAATCCCCGTCGACGGATCAAGCCGGAAATGGTCGCAACGGTCCGTCTCGTCCGGCGGACCGCCGCAGACGCGATCTTAATCGGGGAACATCTGGTACAGCTGGTGGACCGGGACCGCTCCGTCGTCTTTACGGAACGGAACGGGATCGCCGAAGAACGGAATGTAAAAATCGGCGGCCGCCGCGGAAATTTGGTGGAGATCATCAGCGGGCTAAAGGCGGGAGACCGGCTGATCGTTTCCGGTTTTCAAAAATTGATCAACGGCACGCCCGTTGTCGTCACCCCGTAACGGAGTTTGTATGAAAAATATCTGGAGCATTGCCGTCGACAATAAGGTTGCGGTGTATCTGATGGTGCTGATGATCCTTCTTTTCGGTTACACCTCGTATGTCGCACTTCCCCGCGAGGCGACGCCGGACATCACCATCCCGCTCGTGATCGTTTCCACGCCGTACATCGGCGTCTCTCCCGTCGACATCGAAGGGCTGATTTCCCAGCCGCTGGAGCGGGGATTAAAAGGATTGAAGGACATCAAACAGATCTCTTCCGTATCAAAGGAAGGGCTCTCCACCATCCGTGTGGAATTTAACACCGGCGTCGACATCGACGACGCCCTTCGCCGCGTGCGGGACAAGGTGAATTCCACCCGCAATCAACTGCCGGCGGACATTCTCGAACCGATCGTTTCCGAAATCAACATCAGCGAATTCCCGATCCTGTACGTTAATGCAGTCGGCGATGTCGGTGTGGCGCGCTTAAAAACGATTGCCGAATCATTACAAGACCATATTGAAGCAATTCCGGGAGTGTTACGTGCCGACATTACCGGCGGACTGCAGCCCGAAATTCAGGTGAATGTGGATGTCAACCGGATGAACGCGTATCAGGTCAGTTTCGACGACGTTTCGGGTGCGATCCGGGCCGAAAACTTGTCAATTCCCGGCGGAGCGATTGAAACGGCCGGGAACAATTTGACGGTCCGCGTGCCGGGAGAATTTAAACAGGTGCAGCCGCTGGAAAACGTGGTGGTGAAAATCCAAAACGGTAAACCGATCTACATCCGGGATGTGGCGTCGGTCCGCACCTCGTTCGAAGACCGCACCACCGAAGCGCGGCTCAACCGTAAAGAGGTGGTCTCTCTGGCCGTCCGCAAACGGGCGGGGGAAAATCTGATCCGCATCGCGGACGCCGTAAAGGAGATCGTCGCGGAAGAGCAGCGGAATCTTCCGGCCGGCATCACGCTGGAAATTTCCAACGACCAGTCCCGCTTCATCAAACGGATGGTGCATGAATTGGAGAACAGCATCTACACCGGGATGTTCCTGGTGGTGATCACGCTGTTTATGTTTTTCGGATTTAAAAATTCGCTGCTCATCTCGACCGCCATTCCCCTCTCCATGTTCATCGGATACATCGTCCTCGGCGCGATGGGAATTACGCTCAATGTGGTGGTCTTATTCGGCCTCGTTCTCGCCCTCGGCATTCTGGTGGACGATGCGATCGTCGTCATCGAAAATACGTACCGGCATCAGCAGGAATACGACGAGCCGCCGGATCACGCGGCGAAAAAAGCGGCCGGCGAGGTATTCGTGCCGGTGTTGACCTCCACCATCACAATCTTATCGGCCTTTTTTCCCCTCCTCTTCTGGCCCGGCATCGTCGGCGAGTTCATGAAGTTCCTGCCGATTACACTCATCGTTACGCTCACCGCATCGTTGTTCGTCGCCTATGTGATCAGTCCGGTCCAGGCGGCAGAGTTTATCAATTATCAAAAAGAAATTAAAAAAGCGCGGTACAATCTGGAGCATCCGCACTGGTATAAAAAATATAATCCGCTCACGCTGCTCTATCATAAAGTAGATGAACAGTTCTTCCCCTGGATGCAGAAAAAGTACGTACGCGGACTGTCGTGGACGCTGCAGAATAAATGGAAAACCGTGTGGGGAGCGTTTGCGCTGCTGGCGGCGGTGATCGTACTGTTCGGGCTGTTCAACAAAGGGGTGGAATTTTTCCCGAACACCGAACCGTCGCAGGTGAGCATCAGCATCGAATGTCCTTCCGGCACGTCGTTGGACGTCACCAACGCCATCGCGGCCATCGTGGAAGAGCGGTTGACCGGTATTCCCGGCGCCCGGGACGTGGAGTTTGTCGCCGCCAGCATCGGCACGTCGGACGATCTGTTCGATTTCGGCGGACAAGGGACCTCCAACAAAGCACGGATCGCTGTCAATTTTTTCGAAAAGGACAAACGCCTCCGCAGTACGTTCGTGACGATGGAAGAGATCCGCGGCACGACGCTCGGAATTGCCGGCGCCGATTTGCGGCTGACCAAACAACAAATGGGTCCGCCGGTCGGCGCTCCGGTGAGCATCGAAGTCTCGGGCGAGGATTACGGGCAGTTGGCGGCGTTAAGCGAAAAAATCAAAAACACGATCAACGACATTCCCGGATTGGTGGATATCAAAGACGATTATAATACGGGGCGTCCGGAAATTGAGATCGTGGTGGACCGGGAAAAAGCAGGGTTGTTTTCGACGAGCACCGGGCAAATCGCATCAACGGTGCGCGCCGCCATCGCGGGGGTGGAGGCCTCCAAATACCGCGTCGGCGAGGATGAATTTAAAATCCGCGTCCGGCTCAAAGAAGAACAACGGACATCGCCGGCCGATCTGGAAAATCTCCGGATCAATTTTATGAACCGCCGGGGACAATTGCTTTCCATTCCTCTCACATCGGTCGCGGATATCCGGCGGACCACGTCGGTCACCGATATCCGGCGGAAAGATCAGAAGCGCGTTATCACGGTCAGCGGCGACGTGGCGGGCCGGGTGCAATCCGAAGTGCTGGATGAGGTAAAACTGCGCATCGCCGGGATGACCATGCCGGCCGGATACACCGTTCAACTGACCGGTTCGGAAGAAGAGCAAAAAAAAGCATCCGATTTTCTCAGCAATGCGTTCGTCACCACGCTGCTGCTCGTTTTTTTGATCATGGTGATGGAATTCAACTCAATGAAAGTGCCGTTCGTGATCATGTTCTCCGTGATTCTCTCCCTAATCGGCGTGTTGTTCGGATTAATCGTCACACAAACACCTCTGAGCGTGATGATGACCGGCGTCGGGATTGTGGCGTTGGCGGGGATCGTGGTGCGGAACGGAATTATCCTGCTCGATTTCGTGAAACACAAACATAACGAAGGGGGCTTGTCCGTGGACGAAGCATTGATCGAAGCGGGGCGCGTCCGTCTTCGTCCCGTGCTGCTCACGGCCGCCGCCGCCGTGCTCGCGTTGATCCCGATGGGGACCGGCATCGATTTTAATTGGACCGGTTTCCATTTCGTGACCGGCTCCGAAAGTGCCGGCTTTTGGCGTCCGCTCGCTGTCGCGATCATTTTCGGATTGTCCGTCTCGACCGTGTTGACGCTCATTGTGGTACCGACGGCTTACTCGCTGATTGATGAATATTCCGAAAAGGTACGGGCGTGGATTCGCCGCCGCTTCTCGGAAGAATAATGCCGATTGACAATTGTTTTCGCGGGGGAAGGTGGTTACATTAATGGAGGGATGCGGGATGCAGGATGCAGGATTTAGGGTTGAAAGTTGAAGGTTGAAGGTTAAAGGTTAAAGGTTGAAGGTTGGGCGTTGGAGATAGTGTTAGTATAAAATGTATAATGTATAATTGAGAATGAAGAGTGATGATAATGGCGGAAAAAATGACAATGAAGATCGTTCGAGAAGAGATGAAATATTTTGGCGGAATATTCTTGGTTGCGGTGGTGCTTGGGAGTTCATTGGTGTTGTCGCAGGAGACAAAAGTTGATAAAAACGGAAACGAATATCGTGCGTCCATTGACCAATGGCATGCGGGGCGGATCAAAAACTTGCAGAAAGAGCAGGGTTGGCTGACGCTGGTGGCATTGGAGTGGCTGAAAGAAGGGAAAAATCGTGTGGAAGGATTCGGAACCGTTGAGATCATCAAAGGAAAGGTGACGGCAACGGTCGAAAGCGGGACCGCGGCGGTGATGAACAATTCTCCCTTCACCACCGGATTGTTAAAACCGAACGAAGACCAGATCCGGATCGGCGCAAAAATTTATCTCGTCATCGAACGGAGCGGTGCGTATGCCGTTCGTGTGTGGGACACGGCCTCGAAACAACGATTGCAGTTCGCCGGGATCGACCGCTTCCCTGTCGACCCGAAGTGGAAGATCACTGCGGAATGGCGTCCGTATCCGCAGCCGAAACCGGTCGTGGTGGAGACGGTCATTCCCGGATTTACACAAAATGCTGTCGCGCCGGGAATAGCGGTCTTTACGGTGAACGGAAAGGAATACCGGCTCGAACCGACCGCCGAACCGGGGGACGAGGAATATTTTTTTGTCTTCGGCGATCAGACCAACGGAAAGCTGACGTACGGCGGCGGAAGATACTTGTATGCCGCCGCTCCAAAAGAGGGCAAGATCGTCCTGGATTTCAACAAATCGTACAATCCCCCGTGTGTGTTTACGGATTACGCTACCTGTCCCGTACCGACTAAAAATAACCGGCTTACGCTCCGCATTGAAGCGGGGGAAAAAAATTATAAAAAATAACCGGTGTCGAAAACGACGTCTGCGGACCGCGGCGTTATCACTTTTTTTCTCATCACATCATTTTCCTATCAATGAATTCACCGCTTCATGATGCCGCCGTGATCGCCGTCCGGGACTGTGTGGGACTGCAACCGGGCGAAACCGTACTGATCGTCACCGACGAGCCGCTCCGTTCCATCGGATACGCCCTTCGCCGTGCGGCGAAAGAACTCGGCAGCGATGCCGTTCTTGTGGAAATGTACCCGCGCATCTCCAACGGCGAAGAACCGCCGGCAGCGATCGCGGAGATGATGACGAAGTTTGACGTCGTTCTGTGTCCCACCTCTCGCTCGCTGACGCATACGGCGGCGCGTCGGGACGCATGTGCAAAAGGAGCCCGCGTCGCAACACTTCCCGGCGTCACGGAAGAGATAATGATCCGCTGCATGAACGCGGATTATCATGCCATCGCGGCGAGAACCGGAACGCTGGTCGACCGGATGAATACGCTCGGCACGATCCGCGTCACTTCGCCCGCCGGGACCGACATCACCTTGCCGGTGAAAGGACGCCGCGCTATCGCCAGTACCGGACTGATCCGCGCACGGGGTCAATGGGGAAATCTTCCCACCGGCGAAGCTTATCTCGCCCCGCTCGAAGGGGGTTCCAACGGTATTGTCGTGGTGGATGGTTCAATGGCTACCATCGGAATGGTCAAAGAACCGATCCGTATCACGGTAACGAACGGCATCGCGACGGAGATAAGCGGAGGGGCCGAAGCGCAACGGTTGATCGAGATCCTCGCGCCGCACGGCGACAAAGGACGGAGCGTGGCGGAGTTCGGTATCGGCACCAACGACCGCGCAATACTCACCGGCGTTATTCTGGAAGATGAAAAAGTGATGGGAACGATCCATATCGCGTTCGGCGACAATACGTCGATGGGAGGATCTGTGCGGGTCTCCAGTCATCTGGACGGGCTTATCACAAAACCGACTGTGTGGTTCGACGATCTTTGCATTATGGACAACGGATCGTTCACGATCCCGCTTCCGTAGCACCAGCGCCAAAAAAAAGTCCCGACCGGCAACGATCGGGACTCCTCACTTCCGGAACGATTCCGGAAATTATTTGATGAACATCATCTTCTTCGTCGACGTAAAATCTTTCGCCGTGATGCGGTAGAAATACAAACCGGACGAAAGATTTTTACCGTCGAATCTCACCCGGTACCTTCCTGCCTCCTGATATTCCTGCACCACGGTCGCCACTTCCTGGCCGAGCATGGAATAGACTTTCAACACCACCGTAGTTGCCTTCGGCAGATCATAGGAAATCGTGGTGGATGGATTGAAGGGATTCGGATAATTCTGCCGCAACGCGAACGTGGCCGGGACCGTCTGATCCTCCGCAATTCCGGTCATGGCATTGCTCACTTGACTGCTCGGATCGCTTTCATTTCCCGCAAAGTCGGATGAGGTGATTTTATAATAATAGATCTTCCCGTTCATCGATTCCGACTCCATAAACATCGTATCGGACGTGGTGGCGTACGGCGTCATCCCCTCGATCGAAAAATCAGGCTCTTCGCTGCGATAGACCGCGTAATGCTGCAGATCTTCATCCGCCACCGAACCCCAGCGGAGGACCAGCTTCCCTTCCGCCACAGTGGCGAACGGATCACCGGGAAGTGCCGGGATGATATTGTCGAGCGAATATCCGCTGTCCACCTTCGACGAAAAGATGAACGCATTATCGGCAGAATGGCCGACCACTTTATAGGAGGACCAGTACATTCCGTTGATTTTTGTCGAATCTTTTTGCGTCGGAACAACCGCCGCGTAGAGCGAATCGCCCCGTGCCGGAACGGTTTTCACCAGAGTGTAACCAACCGAATCTTTTCTCCACACGGTGTAGATTTCGAACCTCGGAACGTTTTCCAGATTCTCTTTGGCGTGCCAGCTCAGTCCCATTTTTTTTCCTTGGTCGCCCGGTACATCGTTTTTATTCCGGATCACGATCAGTTCCGGCAGCGGAACGAATGATGCGGTGATGTTCCGCGCTTGATCCATCGTCACAGTCAGCGGGCTTTTTGTTCCTATCGCGTCGCCAGTCCATCCGGCGAACATATAACCTTTCGCCGCCATAGCGGTCAGAACGACGGATTGACCGTGTTGGTATTTCGGCAGGTCCGGTGACAATGAGACGCTGCCATTGTTGGCGTTGATGGTGAGGGAATACGTTTTTTTCACGAACTGCGCCGTCAGATCGATATCTTTGGTCATGGAAACGGAAATGACCTGTTCCGTCGATTGCACATCACCGATCCAGCCGCTGAAGGAATATCCCGGCCCCGGCGTTGCGGTCAATTCCACAGAGGAGCCGTGCGAGTACCGATCTTTTTCCGGCGTCCGGGTGATGCTGCCGCCGTCGCCCACCGTGATCTGCAGGGCGTACGATTTCAGCGCAAAGTGTGCGGTGAGAGACAATGGCGAGGAGATGGTGACTTTTAACGGATTTTGACCGGAAGTGACGCTGCCGGTCCATCCGGTGAAGTAATACCCCTCTGCCGGTACGGCGGTCAGTTCCACTTCCGTTCCGTGATTGTAACTGGATAAATTCAACGATCGGTTGACCGTGCCGTTTGTTGCGGTGACCGTTAACGGATAGTGTTTGGCGGTAAACTCTGCCTGCACAGTTTTGTTTTCATCGATATAAACGTTGAGCGGATTATCGGTTGAATTGATTGCTCCGTTCCAGCCGGTGAATTGAAATCCCTCCTTCGGTGCGGCATATAATTGTACGGTTGTACCGAAATCGTATTGGCTTTGATCGGGAGATCGCGTGACGGTCCCTTTTTCCGCGTTGGAGGAATTGGCCGACAGGGTAAATGTTTTGATCGTCCACTTTGCATAGACGGTCGTACTCAGTCCCATCGTGGTAAACGTGTATTCCGTGGTCAGTTCGGCGTTGCTGTACCAGCCGGCGAATGTGTAGCCGGTTCTGATGGGATTGATCGGTGCAATAACTTCGGTGCCGAAGTTTTGCGTGATAGCCGTGACCGGTGAACCGCCGTTACTGATGAAGGTAATCGTGTAGCTGTTGACGGTCCACTTCGCATAGAGCGTGGTGCTCAGTCCCATCGTGGTAAACGCGAATTCCGAAGTCAATCCGGCGTCGCTGTACCAGCCGGCGAATGTGTAGCCGGTTCTCGTCGGGATACTCGGAGCAGTGATTGTTGTCCCAAAGTCCTGAGTGATCGGTGCCACCGGTGATCCGCCGTTACTGGTGAATGTGATGGTCTGACTCGTCGCTGTCCACTTCGCGTAGATGGTGGTGCTTAAGCCCATCGTGCTGAAGATGTACGGATTCGCGAATGTAACGTCGTCCGAATACCAGCCGCCGAAGCTGTGTCCGGTCCTCGTCGGAGCAGCCGGTGCGGTGACATTCGTACCGTAGTTTTGTGTAATCGGTGTAACGGATGAGCCGCCGTTACTGTTGAAGGTGATCGTGTAGCTGTTCACTGTCCATTTCGCGTAGATGGTTGTGCTGAGTCCCATCGTGCTGAACGTGTACGGCGTCGTCAGTCCTGCGTCGCTATACCAGCCGGCAAATGTATATCCGGTTCTGGTCGGAGCGGTCGGTGCGCTAAGCGGTGTTCCGTAATCCTGTGTGATCGCCGTGACCGATGAACCGCCGTTGCTGATGAAGGTGATCGTGTAGCTGTTCACCGTCCACTTCGCGTAGATGGTGGTGCTTAAGCCCATCGTGCTGAAGATGTACGGATTCGCGAATGTAACGTCGTCCGAATACCAGCCGCCGAATGTATATCCGGTTCTGGTCGGAGCGGACGGCTCGTTGACAATTGTGCCAAAGTTCTGCGTGATCGCCGTGACCGCAGAACCGCCGTTGCTATTGAACGTGAGTGTCTGGCTCG
>CAZRWF010000056.1:0-17054 GCA_964603685.1 uncultured Chitinophagaceae bacterium | reverse complement strand
AAAAATCCAGCAACACGCCGTTCTTCACGACTTTCCACACATGATTGGTGCCGTAATGGTACGGAATCGTACGGTAATCGTCGACATGATAGATCACCACGTCCGCCTGTTTTCCCGTTTCGATGCTGCCGATTTCGTGGGACAAACCGATCGCGGCGGCGCCGTTGAGCGTAGCGGCGGTGATCGCCTCTTCGGGAGTCAGCCGCATCTGCGTGCAGGCGAGCGTCAGCATCATCTGCATGGAAGAGCACATTTGCGAGCCGGGATTAAAATCGGTGGCGATGGCAACCGGAATCCCCTCGTCGATCATCTGTCGCGCCGGCGCGTAAGGATGGTTGAGGAAGAGCGAACAACCGGGAAGCACCGTGGCGATGGTGTCGGAGGAACGCAGGGCGCGGATACCTGCTTCGGTTGTTTTTTCAAGATGGTCCACGGAGATGGCATGGTGTTTCGCTCCAAGTTCGGTCGCGCCGATCGCGTTCAATTGATCGGCATGCAGTTTGGGGATCAATCCGTGGCGTTTCGCTTCCAGAATGATCTGTTCGGTCATTTTCAGATCGAAATATCCCGCTTCGCAAAAGACATCCGCAAAAATTGCCAGTTTTTTTTCCGCGACGTACGGCAGCATGTAATCGCAGATCCGGTCGACATATCCCTGGCGGTCGTCCGCATATTCCGGCGGGAAGGTGTGTGCACCGAGGAACGTAGCAACGATGGTGCAATAGTGGTCCCGTTTCAACTCCTGGATCACTTCGAGCATTTTCATCTCCGCTTCCGGCGACAATCCGTAGCCGCTTTTGATCTCCACTGTGGTGGTGCCGTTCCGGAGCATGTCGTCCAACCGTCGCTCCGCGGAACGGTACAGCTCCCGCTTCCCCGCTTCGCGCGTGGCATTCATGGTGGAACGGATGCCGCCTCCCGCCTCGGCGATTTCTTGATACGTTTTTCCTTCCGCACGCTGGGCAAATTCGTTCTGACGGCTGCCGGCGAAAACCGTATGCGTGTGCGAATCGACGAACCCCGGAAGGACCGTGCGGCCTTCCGCATCGATCACATCCATTCCTTCCGCAGCGGTAAGTTCTCCCGAAGTACCGATGCCGGTGATGATCCCGTTTTCGATCTTCACGGAAGCATTCGAGACGATGTGCAATTCTTTCATCGCATTGCCGGTTTTCACCCGTGCGCCGTGGGAAGCCACCGTGACCAATTGGCCGATATTGTTGATAAGGAGGTTCATACTTTTTTTTCCGTTGTCGGTGTAAATCCCGCACACTGCAGCACGGGTAATTTGGGATATTTCGGAAACGCCGGGTTTGAAGCCGACAACCGGCAGAGGAGAAACTCGCTCCCTTTGCCGCTGCGGATCACCGTCCGAAAAGTGCATCCGGCGCACAGACCGGCCGCTGATCCGGAGAGTCGCTCGCCGTTCATGCGATTCCGAGTTGAGTCAGTGTGGCGGACAAAGTGTCGAACGACGCATGCAGCCGTTCGCCGACGGTAGCAATTGATTCCCGAGAAATTTTTTCCTTCTCCTTTTCCGCATTGGTTTCGATGAACTGACACGCTTCCGCAACCTCGTCGGCGCCGAAACTCAGCGCCAATCCGCGCAATTTATGCGCCGCAAACATCAATTCCGGAAAATTTTGCCGATCCCACGCATCGGTTAATTGCAACAGCATCTCTTCGGATTGTACCGGGTAGGACTGGACGAACTCCGTCAAAAATTCGACATCCGTTTGATCGAGCAGTTCCTTCAACCGCATGTACATGGCGGAACGGCTCTCTCCGGTTTCGGATGATTTCTGCCGGTCGTGAATGATCGTACCGTACCGCTTCAGCATATCGCGCAATCCATCCAACCGGACCGGCTTGCTGAGATAGTCGTCCATTCCCGCGTCGATGCACTTTTCCCTGTCCCCGCTCATCGCATCGGCCGTCATGGCGATAATCGTCGGCCGGGCGGACCGGTCGGTCGATTGTACGATCGCTTTGGTCGCTTCCAACCCGTCCATCACCGGCATATGAAGATCCATCAATACCACGTCGTACCGTTTTTCCTTCGCCATCGAAACGGCGACCGATCCGTTCGCCGCAATATCCGCCTGGTATCCCAATTGTTGCAACAGACGGATCGCCAGTTTTTGGTTGACCGGATTGTCCTCCGCCACCAAAATGTTCAGCGGCAGTGACAGCGCCAAGGATTCCACCGCCGGCTGCGTCAGCCGTGCCGCCGGACGGCCGCCGTCGGGCCGATCGGCCAGCACGTCAATCAGCGTGGAATACAGATGACCTTGTTTCACCGGCTTCAGGATGACGGCGGCGAATAACTTGTTCTCTGTTTCCGAAAAATCGCTTCGTCCGGAAGAGGAGAAGAGCACCACCGGCAGCGATGATGCAGGCCGCAGTGAGCGGATCTTTCGTGTAAGGTCGACGCCGTTCATCTCCGGCATATGATAGTCAATCACCGCAATATCGAACGGATCGTTGTTGGCGAGCCACTGCAGCGCTTCATTCTGCGATGCGGTGGCACGAGCGTGCATTCCCCAATTGGTGCATTGAATGGTGAGGATGTTGAGATTCGTCCTGTTGTCGTCTACCAGCAGCACCCGTTTTCCTTGCAGTTCCGGAATTTTTCCCCGGATATATTTTTTGGGAAGCGATTCTCCCGCCGTGCCGGTCGGAGCCGTCACTGTAAAATGGAATGTGGACCCGGTGCCGACCGTACTCTCCACCCACACGCGTCCGTTCATCAACTCCACCAATCGTTTGGTGATGGCCAGTCCGAGGCCCGTGCCGCCGTATTTCCTCGTGGTGGATGCATCGACTTGAGAAAATGCCTGAAACAATTTTGACACATCATCGGCGGGAATTCCGATGCCGGTATCAGCGACCGAAAACCGGAGCGTCGAGAGGTCGGCGTTTTTTTCCAGTTCTTTCACCGTGATGAGCACTTCCCCTTTTTCGGTGAATTTGATCGCGTTGCCCGTCAGATTCAACAAGATCTGGCGCAGCCGGACAGGATCACCGATGATATACGGCGGAACGGAGGGTTCGATCAGATAGACGAGGTCCAACCGTTTTTCCACCGCGCGGCGTGCCACGAGATCGAATGTTTCTTCGATGAGGCTCTGGATTTCCACCGGACGTTTTTCCATTTCCAGTTTCCCCGATTCGATTTTGGAAAAATCAAGGATGTCGTTGATCAGCGTCAGCAACGTCTCTCCGCTCGTGCGGATGATTTCGGTGAACTCCCGTTGTTCGGCATTCATCTCCGTCTGCAGCAGCAGATCGGTCATACCGATCACGCCATTCATCGGCGTCCGGATCTCGTGGCTCATCGTGGCAAGAAATTGCGATTTGGCAAGCGTTGCGGATTCGGCAGCATTTTTTGCCTCCTGCAGTTCCTCTTCGTATCTCTTCTTTTCCGAGATGTCGCGGGCAACGGCCAGAAACCCAATCACGCGGTCGGATTCGACCAACAACTGAACATTTTGACCCAACACGATCCGTCGCCCGTTCTTTGTGACGGCATGAAACTCGTAATAACTCTGTTTTGTTTTTGTCGCCGCTTGTTTCAGATAAAAGCGTTTGACGGTGTCGAGTTGTTCCGCCGTAATCACATCCAGATAATGCATGCCGATCGCCTGCTGCTCCGTATAACCGAACACCTTCAATCCGACGGGATTGACATAGGTGAGACGGCCGTTCCGATCGGTCCGATAGATGATGTCGGTGGCGCTTTCGATGATTTGACGGTACCGTTCTTCGCTTTCCGCCAGTTTTTGTTCCGCCTTTTTTTGCACCGATATGTCAAAAAACGCCGCCATGGCGAACCGCAGCGTCCCTTCGGAATCATAAATCGGCGCACCGGTCACCAGCAGCGGCACCACGCTGTCCGGTTTCCAAATTTCAATGTCCGAAATGGTCGACCGTTCCCCCCGCAGGGCCCGGACAATCGGTAATTGGTCGGAGGGATACGGCGTATCGGTTCCCTGACGGAACGCGCGGTACATGTCGCCGATATTTTCTGCGGTCACTTCGGGAATAATCCCGCGTCCGAGAATTTTTTTCGCCTCTTCGTTCGCATAATACGGTGTGCCGTCCGGTGAAATGATATAAATCCCGGCCGGAACCGCCTCCATAAAATTGATCAGCCGTTGTTCGCTCTCCCGCACCTCGCGTTCCACCTTCCGGCGCTGCCGGATTTCGTTGTGCAGAAATAGGAACACCACCAACAGAAGAATGACGCTGATCAAACCGCCGAATCCGATCAGCAACAACGTCCGATTGGTCTGATTCGCCGTCGTGGACTTGCGATCGTCCAACATTTCTTTCTCTTTTGTCTTCATAACGAAGACGATGCTGTCGATGCTCCGGACGAGGGATTGGCTCGCGGCGACCGGAAACCGGTCATCGGCATACTTTTCTCCGCGCCGTTGAAACACCGCCAGTTTTTGGACGTTAAACGTTCTTCTTTTTTTGATCAGACTGTCCAATTCCGCCGTGCGGCGGAGATTGCCCGGCTCCGTGACCGATCGGCGAAGAACGGAGAGATGATAATCCACCGAATCAACCCTTGCATTGTACGACCGCAGATATTCGGGATTTTGCGTCAGATAATACGCGCGCAATTCCGTTTGGCCGAGCGACATTCCGGACACGACCTCGTTCAACTCGCGAATGTTCGCGTTGGCCCGTTCGATGTATTCGTAATCCGATTCTTGTTTGACGACGGTTTGGTAAGAGAATGTACCGATCACCATCAACGTTGCGATCGCAAAAAAATAAGCGATCACCAGATGACGGGTGCGGAACCCGCCGACGGAATGGTTGAATTGTGGTGTGGTCGGCACAGTCGTGTGGCGGTTATGAAAGAAGTGGAATCGAAACGCCGAACCGACGCGCATTCTCGGCGGCGCGGGTGTACCCCGCGTCGGCATGTCGCATGATCCCCATGCCCGGATCGTATGTCAGCACGCGCTGCAACCGTGCGTCGGCATCATGCGTGCCGTCGCAGACGATCACCATGCCGTTGTGGATGGAGTTGCCAATGCCGACACCGCCGCCGTGATGTACGCTCACCCAGCTGGCGCCGCCGACCGCATTGAGCATGGCGCCGAGAACGGGCCAATCCGCGATCGCGTCGCTGCCGTCTTTCATCTTTTCCGTTTCCCGGTTCGGCGACGCCACACTACCGCAATCGAGATGGTCGCGACCGATCACGATGGGAGCTTTTACTTTTTTCTTCCTGACAAGTTCGTTGAAAATTTTTCCCATTTTGGCCCGTTCACCGTATCCAAGCCAGCAGATTCGAGCGGGAAGCCCCTGGAACGCCACCTGCTTCTGTGCTTTTTCGATCCAGTTTTTCAACAGCGAGTTGTCGGGAAATGTCTCGAGAACGGCCCGGTCGGTCGTATAAATGTCTTCGGGATCGCCGGAGAGCGCCACCCAGCGGAACGGCCCTTTGCCGTCGCAGAACAACGGCCGGATATACTCCGGAACGAATCCGGGAATATCGAACGCCTTTTTCGCTCCCGCGGCGAGCGCTTCGCCGCGGATATTGTTGCCGTAATCGAACACCACTTTTCCTTTCGATTGCAGCAACAGAAGGCCGCGCACATGCGCGGCGATGGAAGCGCGGGACACGTCGACGTATTTTTTCGGATTTTTTTTCCGGAGATCCAGCGCCCGTTCGAACGTCATCCCGGCCGGGACATATCCGTTCAGCGGATCGTGTGCTGACGTTTGATCGGTGACGATGTCGGGAAGGAATTTTCCCCGAGCGATTTTCGGAACAATCTCTGCGGCGTTGCCGAGCAGTCCCACCGACAGCGGCGTCCGATTCTCCTTCGCCAGGCGGATCATCGCCAACGCCTCATCGAGATCGTCGGTCATTTTGTCGAGATATTTCGTCGCGAGACGTTTTTCGATCCGCGTTCGGTCCACCTCGACGGCAAGGCAAGCGGCACCGTTCATCGTGGCGGCGAGTGTTTGCGCTCCTCCCATTCCTCCCAGACCCGCTGTCAGTAAAAATTTTCCTGCCAGAGAACCATTAAAATGTTGGCGCGCCGCTTCCGCGAACGTTTCGTACGTTCCCTGCAAAATTCCCTGCGAACCGATGTAGATCCAACTCCCGGCCGTCATTTGTCCGTACATCGTCAATCCCAATCCCTCCAGGCGCCGGAATTCATCCCAGGTGGCCCAATGCGGAACGAGCATCGAGTTGGAGATCAACACGCGTGGTGCGTTGGTGTGGGTGGTGAAAATGCCGACCGGCTTGCCGGACTGGACCAGCAGCGTTTCGTCGTTTTCCAACGTCCGCAGCGCGGTGACGATCGAATCATAACATTTCCAGTTGCGCGCCGCTTTTCCGGTGCCGCCGTAGACGATCAGTTCCTGAGGGCGTTCCGCTACTTCGGGATCGAGATTGTTCATCAACATCCGCAGTGCGGCTTCCTGTATCCATCCTTTGGCAGAAATCTGATTACCCCGCGGTGCGGAAATCGTTCGAGACATGTTCACTCCGATAAAAAATTGTCGCCTCTCTCAAAAATACCTTCGTGTAATCATTTTTGAGATACCGTGTAGTCAAATATACTCAAAATTGTGGAAACAGAAATCGTTTGTTTCCGGTGTCGGCAGCAATGAAAATGCGGGCTGCGGAGTTTTTGTCCCCCGAAATATTGCGTATCTTACCGCATGATGGGGTGATCCACTATGAACTGGCAGCATCGCATTGATACCGAACTGAGCCGCATCACACCCGGATTCCATCCGGGCAAGTTGCGCACCACCGCACGACGGATTGCCGGGATCGCACTGCAACACTATTATCGTGAAGCGGACGGCGATGTTCTACGGACGCTGCGACGCGGCGAGGCGGACCACAATCTCTCCGGCGAGGTGCGCGAAGCGCTGCGCCGGCTTGCCGCCCGGTTGGATGAAAACTTTTCCTCTCCTTCAATCGATCCGCTCGGCGATGCGATGCTCGTTGTCGATTTCGTCCGCAACTCCCCTCAATAAACGGCGAGTTTTTCGTATATTATCCCCATGCAATCGGAAAAACCATACCGCGTCCTTCTCTTCTATAAATTTGTTCCCATTCCGGGGTACGCATTATTCGCCCAGCATCATTTTCATCTCTGCCGTTCTCTCTCTTTAAAAGGGAGAGTGCTCCTGGCGCCCGAAGGGATTAACGGAACGGTCTCCGGAACGGCGGAACAGACCGATTGTTATGTGGAAACGTTGCGGCTCGACAGCCGTTTTTCCGACCTCCGGGTGAAAAGCGATGCCGTCGAAGGACATGTTTTTGATAAACTGTTCGTCCGCGCGAAAGAGGAACTCGTCACCTTTCGTGCCGGCGACCGGGGAAATCCGCTCGTACGAACCGGCCGCCACCTCTCTCCGGAAGAGTGGTTCGCAATGATGCAAAAAGAAAATGTGCTGATACTGGACGGACGGACCGATTATGAATATGACCTCGGGCATTTCCGGAATGCCATCCGCCCCCCAGTCCGCTCCTTCCGCGATTTTCCCGTTTGGATCCGGGAGAATCTTTCCGCTCATAAAGACAAGACGATTCTCACCTATTGTACCGGCGGAATTCGGTGTGAAAAGTTAACGGCGTTTCTGTTAAACGAGGGATTTTCCGACGTGGCGCAGTTGGACGGCGGCATCATCAATTACGGAAAGGATGAATCGGTCCGCGGAAAATTGTGGGACGGCCTCTGTTATGTGTTCGATCAACGGATCGCCGTCCCGATCAACCGCGCCGAAGCGCCGTCGATCGTTTCGACCTGTCTTCACTGCGGCACGCCGTGTGACCGGTATGTCAACTGCGCCAACCTTGATTGTCACCGACAACATTTTTCCTGTGAACCGTGCGAACAGCGCACCCGCCGGTCCTGCAGCGCGGCCTGCGCGGAAGCGGAACGCCACGAAATTCCCCTTGCCTTATGATCGAACGAACGATTCCCAATCCGTACCAAAATTTATACCGCACGCTCATCGCGGCGGCGTTTCTCATGAATGTACCTGCGGTGATCCTGCTGATGTCGGGAAATCAGACGATCACCATGTTCTTCGGACTCGCACAATTTCTCATGTTTTTCCTCGGCGTCATTTTTCTTATTACGGGAAAAAAAGAGGTGCGCGGAATTCTTCGTTTGCTTCAGGGAGAATTGATCGTTCATTGGACCTACGACCGCTTTCTCTGGAAACGGTTCGCCGATGCGGAACTCCGCCGGCAACAGCAGAATGCCGCCTCCACGCTGGCGGCCTTCCTCGTCGCCGGTCCGTTGCTCGCATTAACCGGATATAAAGGAATGACGATGAATGAAGGGATCGTGCTCGGAATTTCTCTGGGAATTTTTGCGTACGGCGTCGGAATGATCCACGCGCGGGGTGTGCACAAACGGAGTGCGCGGCCGCCGTTCGAAGCGTTCATCGGACCTTCTTCCGCTTTTATCAACGGCACGTATCTGGACCTGACGGAATCAAACATCCGTTTAACGAACATCGCCGTCGGCAACGATCCCGATACCGGACATTCTTCGATCGTTATTTCGTACGCAAAGCGGGGACGGCATGGAATGCACCATTGGGAACTGATGGTGCCGATTCCGGACGGAAAAAAGGACGAAGCGGCACGGGTGATCGCACGGTGGTCGGAATGGAAAAAATGATCGTTCAACGAAGGGAATTTTTGTACCGGTTCGCCGGTGCGGGAGCATGTCTTGCGTGCGGTGCACTGCCGTCAGTTTTGTTTTCGGCATGTGATTCGCCGACGGAACCCGAGCGGAACGATTCCAGTGTGCCGCTTATCGAGGGAGAAGCAAAAATTTCGATTGCCGGTGAAACGGCACTGCAGTCCGTCGGAGGAGCGGTGAAAAAACGGTTCTCCGCGATCAACGGCGGGAATACCGTCGTGATCATCGTTCGTCTCTCCGAATCATCGTTCGCCGCGTATAATGCCAGCTGTACGCATCAAGGAACGGTAGTCAATCTTCCCGCCGATGGCGTCATGATCTGTCCGAGTCACGGTTCAAAATTTGCCGCAAGTTCCGGCGCCGTCGTGCAAGGGCCGGCCGCATCGCCGCTCGGAAACTTTCGAACATCCTACAACGCACCGGAACAGATTCTGACGATCGGTTAACCGTTGCTCGTCGTTTCGGATTTGTGCCCCGCCACCAATTTCCAATTTCCCTCCCGTTTCGCATACATGGAGGTAAAACGGAGCTTCACAAAGAGCAACTCGTCCTTTTTTGTGGCATGCTGCACCTGCGTTCCGGTCACCACGGCGGCATCGCCGAAGAGGCGGACGCGCATTTCGCCGTTGGAAACGGAAAAAAAGGTCAATTCATCCACGGTGGAGCGGAATTTTTCGATCGCCTGGCGTTTGGTGCTGATTTTGCCGATGGCGTTGGTGTACACGTATTCGTCGTCAAGAATTCTGTGAAGCGGTTCGGGGTCTTTTTTCAGCAGCGCTTGTGCCAGCTCTTCTTCCAACTGTACCAACATCTGTTCGATCTCTACATCTCCTTCTGGGGGTCCTTCGGGTGAACGGTGTTACTTCTTTTTCCAACGAACAAAAATACGGAAAATTGAAAATGCATCCAATATTTTTTTGATTACATTTTTTTCACATTTGTATCACGGTGCGGTGACAAGCGACATCAGAAAATCGGATGCGGAAAGTGTCACCGCCCAGCCGGCCGGGGACGAGAGCCGGCGCGTGAGGTCGATCCGGAACACATCGAGGACATTCGACAACCCGATGCTCCCTTCGTAGTACCACCCGCGCGAATCGGCGGCGGGAAACAGCGGCGAGCGCAGTTCGTCGCCGGAGAACCAACTGCGAGCGGCGTTCGCTTCTATAACCAGGTCAATGGACGATTCCATCACACGGGAAATGCCGAGCGGTGCGAACAACATCCGCCGGAAATTGTGATCGACCGTGAAATGGATGTACCGGTCGCCGTAAAATTCCCGTCGCTGCAATCCTTTCATCACGCCGAATCCCGAAAAGACCTCAAATTTAGAATACAGTTCAAAATATCGCTGGGATGGGAGCGCACCCCCCGCCGCACCTCCGGCGATCTGTACATTCATCGTCGGCGGAAAAACCAGTTCTTCTTTTTTGGCGGTGGCAAATTTCGCGCGGATCGATCCTTTCGCCGCCGTGAAGTCGAATCCGCCGCCGAGCAGCGGTGCGGAATGTTCGATCGTGCCGGAAAGGAGATATCCCTCCTTCTGCAATCCGAACAATCCCGACGAGACATGTTGCACCCCGAGCCGGATCGCGTTCATTCGGCCGTCGTTGATCCCCGGCTGATACGGAAACAATTTGTCCTTCGCAAAGAGCGCATGGTTCGTCGTCTGCCGGAGAGTGCGCTGTTGTTCCGACACGGCGCTCACCGTCCACCGCGTCCGGGCATCGAGAACGTACTGCAGCGCAAGCGTGCCGCCGATTGCACGGTAATAATCTTGCACATCGTCCTTAAAGAAAAATGCACCGAAGGAATTGAGCAGCAAACCGGGCAATACCGGTTCCGGGAAATATATATTTTTATCGTATAGATCGATGCTCAACGAGAACATTGTCCTCGGCCGCGGGGCGCTTCCGAATCCGGCGCCGGCTGGTAATCCGCCCCGTTCCGCGCCGAAGCGAAGTGTGGCCCCCGCTTCCCCTTTCCACCGCCGGTCGGCAAATCCGTATCCCACGCCGCCGCGCAGATCGATTTTTTCCACAACATCCGGAAAGGTGCGGCTGATGCCGAGATGCCACCCTTCCACGCGGTTATACCACACATCGAACACGGACCACCAGCTGTCGGACATCGAGATCAGCGCCGCACCCGCCCCCTTCGGCGCAAATTTTTTCTCCAGCGTCTGCGTACTGTCCAGCGTGCGATACGCGGAATCCTGCTCTGCCGTCAACGGCAGCACGTCGTTCGCCGCCCAGAATGATGAATCGTACCGCACCGATGCCGAATCGATCGTCAATCGATTCATCCGCTGAATGGTGTCGGCAAACTCGGGATTGATCCGGTAATCATAGATCACCACATCCCGCTCGATGCCGAAGGTGGGAAAGGAAATTCCCATGATGCTGATCGAAAACGAGCCGTCGAACCGGTAGTTCGCCGGTAGCCAGAATTTGTTGTCGAACAACCGGAACGTCTGCGTATACCGCGAATCCCGCTGGTCCACGAATAGCTGCGTCATCGCTTCGTTCGGACGAACATCGACGCTGATGACGGCATACGAACGTTCGGCAATCGCGATTTTCCCTTTGAACAACGGCGTAATGGTCGACGTCGGCAGCAGTTCAATTTCGTACACGTCGAAGTCATCCATCTTTTTTGTCGCGCGGAGCCGGTACTCATAATGCTCGAACGCATCGGGCGCGGTCGGACCGATGAAGGTGTAACCGTTTAATGTTATGGTGTTGTCGTTAAAATTGAGCACGTTACCGACGCGGGAGGCCTGAAAGGCGGAAGGAAGATTGCCGGTCTGCTGTTGTTGCGTAATGACTTCCCGGAGTGAATCACCGTTGGTCCAATAAAGGGTGGAGTACGCCTCCGTGATCGCCGCAATCGACGAATCGGTACGGATTTGCAGCCGGTTGAATGCTTTTCCCTCAAACGTGCGGAGCTGCGCCATCCATCGTTTCTTTTCATCGATCGCCCGGCGGATGATCTCATTCGCCGGATCTTCATCGGTCACCGTCACGCCCGTCAGTTCGATGCCGTTCGGCTGCAGCAGCACGGCAATAAATCGATCGGCATCAAGTTCCACGCGGATTGTATCCGATGCATAGCCGATATAACTGGCGGCAACGAAAACAGCGCCGGCGGGAAGCGACAGGCGGAATTGCCCCTCCGCGTTGGTGACCGTTCCTTTGGAGGTGCCGGCAACCCTGATGGTGGCGGACGGAAGCGGAGTGTTCGTTGATGCATCGAGCACCAGGCCGGAAAGGATTCGCGTTTGCGCCTCGGACCACGACGCCATCAACAGAAGCAGAAGGATACTTTTCATACGGGGAAAAATTTTTGCATCTTAGACGGCGGATCCTTCCGTTTCCGTTAACGCATGAAATTAGGAATCACTTCCGTGGCGCGTGAACCATTGGTCTCGATTATTCTCTGCACCTATAACCGTGCGCACCTGCTCCCGGATGCGATCCGTTCGGTATTGCGGCAGACATATTCCCGGTGGGAATTGATCGTTATCGACGACGGAAGCATCGATGACACACGATCCCTCGTCGAAAATTTTCAGAGGAAGGATAAAAGAATTCTCTATCATTTCCAAACGAATAAAGGACTGGCGGCGGCGAGAAATGCCGGGTTACGGCGTGCGAAAGGATTGTTCATTGGCTTCGTGGATTCGGACGACGAGTGGACGCCGGCGCATGTGTCGCTGCGGGTGAAATATCTGCGGAAACATCCGGCCGTCGATTTTCTCCATGGCGGCATGCGGCTGATCGGTCCGAAGCACAAACAGTATGTGGTGGATATGACCGACAGGAAAAGGAAGATCCACCTCCGCCGGTGTCACATCGGCGGAACATTTTTCTTTCGGAACATCGTAATGAAAAAAACCGGCGGTTTTCGGAAGATCCCGTTCGGGGAGGATTTTGATTTTTACGAGAGGACGGCGCGGCATTTCACCGTCCGGAAAGTCGGATTTCCCACATACCGGTATCATCTTGATTCGGAGAACCGGCTGTGCGATCTGTTTACGGAGAAGCTGTTTATTTCTTGAGTTCTTTCCGGACCTGGCTTTCCAGTTTGAAGTGTTCGTCGGCCGGGATGCCGAGTTTATCGCGCAGCGAGGTGAGAAAATCGGATTCTTCGGGAGTAACGACGCCGTCCGACCAGACCGACCGGAGAGCGTTGATATACGCTTCGCTTTTGGAGCCTGCTTCCATCTCGCCGAATTTGGATTCGGTCATTTCGATGGCGCCTTTCAGCACGAGCAGCAGGGCGCGTTCATCGTTGGAGATGGTACCGTCCTGCCACGCTTTATGGAACATACCTTTTAACACTTGTTCGCCGTGTTTTTGCAGGGACGATCCTTCGGAGGCTTTTTTCGCCGCTTCCAGTTCTTTTTGGAGCACCGCCACTTGCGTCAGCATTTCTGCTTTTGCGATTTCTTTCGCTGAGTCGATCTCTTTCTGGTGTTTCGCCTTCAGCGTTTCCAATTCTTTTTTCAGCGCGTCGGTTTCTTTTGGATCGGCTTTTCCTCCCCCTTGTTTGGCGGCACCGAGCTCCTGCGTCAACGTTACGATCTGAGCGTTAAGATTTTTTTCGGTCGCTTCCTTCAACGCCTGTGCTTCTTTCACCTGCATGGTCAATTGCGCCACTTCACGCTGCAATTTTGCCTGCGTGGCGGCAAATTCCTGCCGGAGCGCATCGAGGCGGCCGGCGGAATCATCCTTTCCCGCGGGTGCGGCGGGTTTCGTTTCGGCTTTCGGCGGATCGGCTTTTACCGGTTCCGGTTTTTTTTCCTCTTTCGGCGGCTCTGGTTTTTTTTCTTCCGCTTTAGGAGATTCTTTGGCAGGTTCTGTCTTCGGTTCGGCAGGAGGTTCCGGAGATTTTTCCGTCCCCTTCTTCTCTTCGGAAAGTTTTTTGACTTTTTCTTCTTCCGCTTTTTTCTTTTCGTCGTTGATTGAAACGTTGATGCGGTCCTTATACGCCATGGCGTACATGTTATTCGGTTCAATCGCCAGCGCTTTACCCACCTCCGCCAATGCTTTATCCCATTCGGAGGATTTGATGAAACGATCGGCGGCTTTCAGCAGTTCGCCGATCTGTTTCTTTTGAGCATCTCTGTCTGCGCCAATGGCCATGTGAATCGAATTTTTCCTTTTTAGTAGACTAATATACCCAACAAGTGCTTGAATATCAACGTTTTATCCCGCCATTTGTCGTTACCGTTGTAAAGTGTTGTTTCGATTGGCGGAAAGCGGTCTTAAAATTTTCTAAGAGAAATACAAAAGCCGGGGTGGACCCGGCTTTGTGTCTGCGTTGGAAATGAATCCGTTACTTCACACCCATCTCCTTCAATAAAAATTCGGCTTCCGCCACCTTTTCGACGTTCCACAAAATGTACCGGATATCGACGGCGATCGAGCGGCTGTAACTTTGGTTCCACGCATAGTCGTTGATCGTCGCCTCGAATGCCCGGTCGAAGTTGACACCGATCAGTTCGCCCTTCGCGTTCAACACGGGACTGCCTGAATTTCCTCCCGTCGTATCCATATCGTACAAAATATTGACCGGAAGATCGTTTAACGTTTTGTGTTTGTACCGTCCATAATCCTTTTTCGCCGCCAAATCGCGGATCTTCCTCGGCGTGTTGTACTCCTCCTCCTCCGAAGTTTTTTGCATCACGCCGGACAAGGTGCTGATGGGTGAATAATACGTCGCATCGGAAGGACTGTAACCGCGGATCGTTCCGAAGGTCATCCGCATGGTGGAATTGGCGTCGGGAATGAAGTCGGTCTTTTTCCACGCTTGTTTCACCGTCACCAGTTTTGCGGAGAGGCGGTTCAGCTCCCCCGTGCGCCGGCGATTGACCGAATTTTGTTGTTCGATCACCGGTGTCAACAACCGGGCGAACTCGATGAACGGATCGTTAGCTTCCCGCAGCTGTTCGGCGGTCATCGTCAACGCCTGTTCGAGGAAGGCCGGATCGGTGAGACGAGTCTTTGCAAAGGCGCTGTCGAGGAACCGGGTGATATCGCTGAGCGGTATCTCCGCTTTTTGATCCGGCGGCAGAGCGCGGAGTTCGGTCAGTACATCGTTCAGGAACATTCGGTCGATCCCTGCATGATAACTTTTTAATCCGGCAAGCACAGTGCGTTTCAGCGCCGCGCTGTTCTTTTCCATGTAGGCGGACGCACGTTCGGCATCCGGTTTCTGCCGTTCTTCGGCATTTTTTAGCAGCGTGTTGCCGGTATTCAACAGCGTCGAACTCCCCATCACGGCGCCGAGAAGATTGTTGCGGGCTGCATCGCTGCGCATTTCGTTGAACACTGTTTTGATTTCGGAGAGGACCGTTCCGTACTCCGCGCGGCGTTTCGCATCAGCATCGATGAATGCCTGTAATTGCCGTTCTTCCTCCTGTTTGTTCTGAACGATGGGGAGATTTTTGAATCCTTTCAGTTTCCCGCGGAAGTTTTTTTCCACGTTCGCGAGCGATTTCATCCGGGCGGTCAGGGCCAATTCCGCGGCGCGATCCCCTTTTCCCGCCTCCTCCATCCGCGCGATCATCCAGGCGTTCCGGCGCTGCACGAAGGGAAGACGGATATCCCGTTCGTATTCCAGATAGTACGATGTCTGATGCCGATACGTACGGCCGGGATACCCGAGAATAAAGACCGGATCGTTTTCATTTACGCCGTTCGGATTCACCCGGTAGTGTTTTTTGGGAACGAACGGTTTGTTTTCCGGGGAATATTCGGCCGGCTGGCCGTCCGGACCGACATAGGCACGGACGAACGAAAAGTCTCCGGTGTGCCGGGGCCAGACCCAGTTGTCATTCTCGCCGCCGAACTCGCCGACCGACCGCGGCGGCACGTACACCAGCCGAATGTCCCGGATCGTGCGGTGGACGAACAGCACGTACGTTTTGCCCGCAAACATTTCGGCGACCGTGGCGGTCACGCCCGATTGTTTTTTTTCTGCTTCGGTGACCAGCGCTCTGGAATTTTTATCGATGATCCGTGTCCGTTCGACCGGATCGGTCGTGTCGGAAATTCCCGCCAGCACGTCGGCGGAAACATCGCGGTACGAATCGACGATCCGTGCCGTTAATCCTTTCGCCGGAATTTCCTGTTCCCGGCTCCGGGCGATGAATCCGTCGCGCACATAATCATGTTCCACCGAACTGACCTGCTGCACCGCGCCGAAAACGCAGTGATGGTTGGTAATGATCAATCCTTCCGCCGAAATGAAAGAGGCGCTGCATCCGCCGACATTCACGCTTGCGTCAACCAGGCTCGTCCCGTCCGGATTATAAATTTCCTTGGCGGTGATCGAAAACCCTTTCTTTTTTAAGTTCAATTTATGGATTTCGGAAAGAGGGTACATTCCCTCGTCGGCGAGGAGAAGTATAGGAAGCAGAAGGAAACAGATGATTTTTTTCATACGGGTATCCGAATGTTGTCGATGAATATAATTGTGCAAATAAAAACCGCCAAGATCGCCTTGGCGGATTGCGTCGATTTATGCGCTTGTGGAAGTTATTTCATCACCAAATCCCTTACCATATTTGTCGTCGACCGGAAGTCGATCTTCCCGCTCCCCATCTGCGGCAGCTCGGGGATGACGACAAATTGTTTCGGCAGGGCGATGTTCGGCAGATGTTCGCTCATCTTCTTTAAGGTCTCTTTTTCGTCGATCGGATGGGTCACGGCGGCGATGATCCGCGCTCCCTTGGTTTGATCCGGAATCTCCACCACGCAGACTTTCGTGTCGGTCGGGACCAGCTTCTCCAGCACATCTTCCACTTTGATCAAGGAGATCATCTCTCCGCCGATCTTCACGAATCGTTTCAAACGGCCGACATGCCACAGATAACCATCCTCATCCTTCCACCCCATATCGCCGGTATCGTACCAGCCGTTTTTGAACGCCTTGGCGTTGTTTTCAAAATCGTCAAAATACCCGGGCATGATATTGTCCCCTTTCACGAGAATTTTGCCGACCTCGCGGACGCCGCATTCCTGCCCCGTTTCATAATTTTCGATCCGGAGCGACACACCAGGGAGCATCCGTCCGACGCTGCCGGGACGGTTGTGCGTGGGAGTATTGAGGGCAAGACCGGGGGCGGTTTCGGTGCAACCGTACGCCTCGAGAATGACTTTATGATGTTTTTCCATGAACGCTTTTCGCAGCGCGTCGGGACATTTGTCGGCGCCGGCGAGAATGATCCGGCAGGAGTCGTAATCCCCGGGATTGGATTTGCTGAGATAGCCGAAGAAAAAACTCGGAGTGCCGGCGAAGATCGTCACCTTCTCTTCGCGCACGACATCGTTTACCCCT
>CAZRWF010000055.1:0-17480 GCA_964603685.1 uncultured Chitinophagaceae bacterium | reverse complement strand
GTTTGGTTTTGTCCAGATCCGACAGTACAAAGGAGATATTCTTCACATCCAACGATGCGGCAAATCCGAGGAAAATCAACTGCAGGATCGGCGCGACAAAAATAATCGGCAGAAGCCGCTTGTCCTTGAAAAACTGCGCCAATTCTTTTTGCACCAACGCCCGTAATCGTTGTCCGTTCATCTCACACCGAATGTTGTTGAAATCGTTTGACGCTCACCCCTACCACGACGGTGATGAAGAGTAACAAATAGACGATCTGCTCCCAAAACGCTTCAATGCCGACCCCTTTGAGGACAATCCCGCGCATGATGACGAGGTAAAATTTTGCGGGGGTAACGTTCGAAAGGATTTGCAGGAACAACGGCATGCTGTTGATGGGGAACATAAATCCCGACAGAATCATTGTCGGCAACATCGACACGAGCGCCGCGATCTGAAACGCCACTTGTTGGCTGTCCGCAATGGTGGAAACGAGCAGTCCCTGTCCCAAAGCGGCAAAAATGAACAACAACGTCGCACCGAAAAGAAGCAGCAGGCTCCCTTTCACTTCCACATCGAAGAGAAAATATGCGGCGATCAAAACTAATCCCGCCGCCACCAGGGAGATGATCGAATACGGGATCATTTTTCCGACGATCAGCTGCAGCGGGTGTACGGGCGAGACATCGATCTGTTCGATGGTATTCCGCTCTTTTTCTCTCACGATGGAGAGGGCGGTGGCGATAACGCCGGTGATGGCGAGGATAAAAGCGATCAAACCGGGGACGAGAAATTTCGCACTTTTCATTTCCGGATTATACCAAATGCGGACTTCGGCAGAAACAGGGATAGAAGCGTTCCGTCCGGAGCGGGCAAGACGTTCCAGTACGATCGATTGGGAATATTGTTGAACAACCGCCTGGGCGTATCCGACGATCGTCGTGGCCGCATTGGCATCCATGCCGTCCACGATCACCTGCACCGTCGCGGCACGGCCCGCATGAAGGTCGGCGGAAAATCCCGGCGGAATGACGAGCACCAGTTTCACTCTTCCTTCATCGACCGCCGCACGAACATCGGCATCATCGTCAATCTGCAGCACATGGTCGAAATATCCGGCGGTGATAAAACTGTTGACGAGCGCCCGGCTATCCGAACTCCGTTCACCGTCGTACACCGCCATGGTGATGTTGCGGACGTCGAAATTGAGCGCATATCCGTTCAGCAGCAGAAGCATCGCCGGTACCAGCGTGAGAATCGCCAGCACCTTGCGATCCCGCCGGATCTGCCGAAACTCTTTTTTGATGATCGGCATCAGCCGGGCAAACATATCATGTCCCTCCGTTTCCGTGTTCGAGCAGATAAATGAAAACATCCTCCAGTGACGGAGCGATCCGGCCGATGCTGTGCAGTTCAATGCGGTGATCCGACAGCAGTTGGCGTATCCCGGCCGCGGCCGTTGATTCGTCCGGCACATTGACATGGATATTCGTACCGAAAAGAGAGGTCTCTTTCGCCCACGGCTGCCGTTCGATCAACTCCATCGCATCGACGGCGTTGCTGCATTGTACTTCGAGGATCGGGTGCCGGATGTGGCGTTCTTTTAATTCTTTCGGACTGCCCCCGGCGATGATTTTTCCGGCGTTGATCAGGATAATGTCGTTGCAGTATTCCGCTTCTTCGAGAAAGTGCGTCGTCACCAGGACCGTGACTCCTTCCGCCGAAAGGTCGTTGATCAATTCCCAAAATTTTCTCCGCATGACCGGATCGACACCGCTTGTCGGTTCATCCAAAAAGACGATCCGCGGCCGGTGCAACACGGCGCATCCCAGTGCCAGCCGCTGCTTCCAACCGCCGCTCAATGTTTTGGTGATACTCGATTCCCGTCCGCCGAGATTGGCCATCTCCAACACCCATTGTTTCCGGTCGCGCAGTTCCGCATCGGTCAAACCGTACACGGTGCCGAAAAAATTGATGTTCTCTTCCACGGTGAGATCGTCGTACAGAGAGAACTTCTGCGACATGTAGCCGATCGATTCTTTCACTTTGTTCGGTTCGGTGTTGATGTCGAATCCGCCGACGCGGGCCGTTCCGCCGGAGGAGGCAAGCAATCCGCACAACATGCGGATCGTGGTCGATTTCCCCGCACCGTTCGCGCCGAGAAAACCGAAGATCTCCCCTTCTTTCACCGAAAACGAAATGCGATCGACGGCCGTGAAGTTTCCGAATCGTTTTGTCAATGTGTCGACTTCGATCGTCGTCATGTCGTTTTCCGGTCGGTGAGAAGCGAAATAAAGACATTTTCCAGGGAGGGGCGCACGGTCCTCCAATCCGAAACAACGATCGACCGTTCGGCAAGCAGCCGCAGAATGTCCGGCATCGCACCGTCGGCGGAACCGACGACGATGTTCAACCGGTCCCCGAAGGCCTGAACTTCCGTCACGGTCGGATGATGTTTTAACAGCTGAAACGCGGAACGGATATCGGTGCAGACAATTTCCACCACGGTTCCGGACATCACGTTTTTTAATCCGGCCGGCGAGTCGACCATCAAAATTTCCCCGTTATTCATCAGCGCCACGCGGCCGCAACGTTCCGCTTCATCCAAATACGGCGTGGTCATGACGATCGTGATGCCGGTTTTGAGCAGCGAAGAGAGGACTTTCCAAAAATCGCGGCGGGAAACCGGATCCACTCCGGTGGTCGGCTCGTCCAAAAAAATGATCTCCGGCGTGTGGATCAGCGTGCAAGCCAGAGCAAGTTTTTGCTTCATGCCGCCCGACAGGGTTTCCGCAAGGCGCGTGCGGAACGGCGTCAGACGGGTAAATTCCAGTAATTCGTTCCGCCGTACGGAATAATCCCGCACGCCGTGGATCTCCGCAAAAAATTCGATGTTCTCATCGACGGTCAGATCGCCGTAGAGGGAAAATTTCTGCGACAGATATCCGATTCTCTTTTTCACTTCGTTTTTCTGCCGTTGCACGTCGAATCCCATCACCGAGAGCGATCCTTCCGTCGGCACAACGATGCCGCAGAGCATGCGGATCATCGTGGTCTTCCCCGCGCCGTCGGGACCGACGAGGGCAAACATCTCACCGGGACGCACCGATATCGACACGCCGTTCACCGCGGTGATGGTGTCGAAGATTTTCCGGACGTTATGTGTTTCGAAAGCGTACATTCGTTCAACGCAATATCGCGTCCGCGGGCATTCCCGATTTTAATTCTCCGGCGGAATTTTCCACCGCGAGTTTAACGCCGAAGACCAGTTTTGTCCGTTCGTCCTTGGTCTGCACATTACGCGGGGTAAATTCGGCGACCGGCGAAACATACATCACCGTTGCCGGATATTTCTTTTCGGGGAATGTATCGATCATCACTTCCGCCGTACCGCCGACCTTTACCTTTCCCAATTCCGTTTCGTTCACGTAAATCATCAACTCCATCATTTCTCCGCGGGCGATCCGCACCACAACACTCCCTGCGCCGACCAATTCTCCCGCCTCGACCGGCTGCTGCGTCACCGTTCCGGAGACCGGAGCGATGATGTAGGAATCCCTGATCTGTTTTCGGACGAGTTGCGCTTGTGCCCGTGCCTGTTGCACGCGAGCGGAGGCGGCGGCGAGTTCTTCCGCCCGGGCGTACCGTTGGATCTTCTGCATGTTTTGTTTCGCTGCATTCAACTGCGCCAGGGAGATCGTCACGCGCGATTCCGCATCCTCGAATTGTTTCGCCGAGACGGCGTGAGTGGAGTAGAGCTCTTTGATCCGGTCAAAATCGGATTTGGCCGCCTTGTACGATGCTTCCGTTTGACGGACGGTCTCTTCGGCGGTATGAAGATCTTCGGACCGGGCGCCGTTCTTCAATAATTGATATTGCGCTTCGGCGAGATCGACTCCCGCCTCCGCATGCTGCAGCTGCAACTGAAGAGACTCGGAATCGATAACGGCGATCGTGTCTCCTTCCCGGACGGACGATCCTTCGTCCACCAACAGACGCAGCAGCTGGCCGGACACGCGGGAGGAGACGTTCACTTCCACCGCTTCCAGAATTCCGCTTGATTCGATGGATTGGCCGTCACCGGAACCGCATCCGGCGAATAACAGAAGCATTCCGGCCGCAATAAAAAACAGTGTACTATTCATGTTTTCCCTTTCAACCGATCGTGATTGCATAATTTTTAAATTCCACCCGTGCTTGTTCGGTCAACGCCCCTTCGAAGATCACATGGAAGATGGTGTGCATCGCCTCTTTGGGAGAGAACGAATGTTCGGCCAGAACTTCCGGGGTCAGAATATGCTGGATGCTGCTTGTCAACATCATCACGAGCACTTCATCGTTGATATCCTGACGGAAGACATTTTCCGCTTTCGCCTGCCGGATCATCGCGGCCACTTTGCCGATAATATGTTCCCGTCGATATGCTTCCACCTCTTTCCAAATCATCGGCGCGAATCGTTTCATATCCTGCTGGAATGATTTGCTCAACCGGCCGACTGTTTTTCCGATATACAGAATCAAATCCGCCAGCCGGTGGACGAACGGCCGTTCTTCTTCCGTAATGCGGCGGACATTCCGTTCAACGGTTCGCAGCATCATCCACACCACGGTTTTCACCAGTTCCTCTTTGCTGGGAAAAAACTTGTACATCGTTTTTTTGCTGATCCCCAATTCACCCGAAAGTTCGTCCAGCGTCACTTTGTTAAATCCGGACGCAAAAAATCGATCCCTCGCTAACTCCATGATCCGTTCTTTCGGTTCGTGTTCTTCAATGATATCCATTTCATCTCCTCATTTCATCGGTAGGAAACTTTAATATTATTTTAAGTTTCCTTCCGAGTATTAAAAAAACCACTATAAACAAATGGTTAAATAAGCGGACACTATAATCGTATTTTGCGTTTCCAATTTACATGATTTTTGCCATTGTGTCAAGGATTATTTTCGGATCAATAACTCTCTTTTTTCGAGGGAAAGGATTGGGATTTTACATCCTTACTGTATGTGCGGAATGCGGCACGTAAAGTATCGGACAGATTGGAATATTGCCGGACAAACCGGGGGCGAAACAGTTCGTTCATGCCGAGCATGTCATTGGTCACCAACACTTGTCCGTCGCAGCCGACGCCGGCGCCGATTCCGATGGTGGCGCACGAAACCGATTTGGTCACCTTCGCTGCCAGCACATCGGGGATCTTTTCGAGAACAATGCCGAACACTCCCGCTTTATCCAGCAGCTTTGCATCTTCAATCAATTGTTTCGCTTCGGCGTTCTCTTTCGCCCGCACTTCGTATGTTCCAAACTTGTAGATGGACTGCGGCGTCAGGCCGAGATGACCCATCACCGGAATTCCGATATCCACCAGTTGTTCGATTAACGGAATGATTCGTTTGCCCCCTTCCATCTTCACCGCTTCCGCTCCTGACTCTTTTAACATCCGACCGCAATTGCGGACCGCCTCTTTGATATCCACCTGATAGGACATGAAGGGCATATCGGCGACGAGCATCGCCCGCTTCACCGCGCGCCGGACCACTTTAGTATGGTAAATCATCTCTTCCAGCGTGACCGGGATGGTCGTTTCCAATCCCTGGAACACATTGGCGACCGAATCGCCGACAAGAATCACGTCGATTCCCGATTCATCAATCAGCCGTGCGGTGGAGTAATCGTACGCCGTCAGCATCGCGATTTTCTCCCCCTTCTTTTTCATGGCGAGGATGGATTTTGTCGTGATCCGTTTATATTCCGAAGTTTGTGTGCTCATAAAGAAACTCCCGTTGTCTGTCCGTTATGCCGTATCATCGTCCGTTCAAATCCGATCCGAACCGCCCGGGCCGCCTCGCCGTACGAGACGGTGCGACCGGCAGCGGTGGAAAGATCGATCGTTTTGTGTTCGATATCCGCCGCGATCTTTTCTTTGATATCGGTTCTCCGCAACCGGAGCAATTCCGCCAGCAGCCGGTGTTCGTTCCCCAAGAGGATCGATCCGTGCTGCAGCACTACTTCCGGCCGTCCCGGAGCGACGAAGCGCCGTTGCGCGCTGCCGACCAATTTTTTCCCGCCGATCTGTACTTCATACCGGGCCGAAGCGGAAAAACAGGGGATCGATTCCTCTTCCTTATACATGGCGGCGAAATTCGGCTGCGACGTTTCGTACGAAACCGAAGGAACGATCTGCGACAATCCTTCGACCAGCGCCTTGCTGATGGCGGAATAGGTCTCCGTGATCCCTTTCCCTTCCGCATACATCACGACGGAATAGGTCAACTCATTCGCATGGAGAATTGCACGGCCGCCGGTGGGACGGCGGACGATATCGATGCCGAATTCCGCACAACGATCGCGATCGATGTCCGATTCATTCTGGTGATAGCCGAGAGAGACCGCCCACGGTTTCCAGCCAAACAGCCGGAGGGTCGGCAACGCTTCCCCGCGCTGCAGTGCGGCGGCGAGATCCCGGTCGAAATCCATATTCCATCGCCCGGTCTGTGTACCGGTGTCGATGATGTTCCAATTCGCATTGAGCGGGGATTCTGTCATGGAGCGATTACTCGTCGCCGGAGGAATGACGCCGTGCGGTAATGATCCCGCGTTTGGACGCGGCGATAAAATCAAGCAGCTGTCGGATTTCGGGTGTAATGGTCATGGTGGATGTAATCTTCTCCACGCCCTGGCTGACGTTCAGTTTGGAGAGGTACAAAATCCGGTAAGCGTCATTCAACGCATCAATCGCCTCTTTGGTAAATCCGCGGCGGCGCAGTCCGATGATATTCAACCGTTCAAACGATACCGGCCATCCACCCGCAATAACAAACGGCGGCACATCTTTCGGTATCCGAAAATGTCCGCCGATCATCGTATGGGCTCCGATCGTAACGAACTGATGGATGGCGGTCAAACCACCGATGATCGCAAAATCCTGAATCGTGATATGCCCCGCCATTTGCACAGAATTGGCGATGATGACGTTATTCCCGATGACACAATCGTGCGCCACATGCACATACGCCATGAGCAGACAGTTGCTGCCGACGGTGGATTTGAGATGCTGTTTTGTCGTACCGCGATTCAGCGTGCAAAATTCCCGAATGACGGAATTGTCCCCCAATTCGAACGTGGTCGGTTCATTTTTGTAGGAAAGGTCTTGCGGCGCCGTGGAAACGACCGCCCCTTTATGAATTTTGCACTGTTTGCCGATCCGCGCGCCGTTGGCGATGAGCGTGTGCGGTCCGATGTACGTCCCTTCGCCGATGATCACATCGTCTTCAATGACGGCATAGGGATCGACGGTGACATTGTCCGCCAATTGGGCTTTGCTGCTGACGATCGCGGTGGAGTGAATGTGTGTCGGCATGGGATTATTCCGGTAATTTCGGTTTATCGACGATCGTGGCCATCATTTCCGCTTCGCAGACAAGTTGTCCGTCCACGAACGCTTTGCCGTCCATCACGCACACTTTGCTCCGCCGGCTTTTCATGGTCAACTCGAACACCAGCTGGTCCCCGGGAACGACCTGCTTCCGGAATTTGGCGTTGTTGATTCCCATAAAGAGCACAAGTTTGTCGCTCGTATCCGAACCATCCAGCAGCAAAATGCCTCCGGTCTGCGCCATCGCTTCGATAATCAGAACGCCCGGCATCACCGGCGCCCCCGGAAAATGACCCTGGAAAAATTGTTCGTTCATTGTAACGCTTTTGATACCGACGATCCGTTCGTTCAGTGTAAATTCCACGATCTTGTCCACGAGAAGGAACGGATACCGGTGCGGCAAGATCCGCTGCAGGGCGTTCACGTCGAACACGACCCCTTGTTTCTTTTCGTGCTGATATTTTTTGACGATCTTCTTTTGTTGGTACAGTTTGCGGACCACTTTGGCAAACTCCACGTTCGCCGCATGGCCGGGACGCGCCGCCAGGATGTGTCCTTTTAACGGGACACCGATGAGCGCCAAGTCACCGAGCATGTCCAGCAATTTGTGCCGGGCCGGTTCGTTCTTAAAACGGAGTGCTTTGTTGTTGATCGGCTGACCGTGACCTCCCAGAAAAATCGATTCCTTGATGCCGAGTTTGTCGGCGATCCGACGCAGTTCGTCGTCCGGAAGATCTTTGTCCGCAATGACGATGGCATTGTCCAGCGTTCCCCCTTTGATCAGTCCCGCTTCGCGTAACTGCTCCACTTCGTGCAGGAAGCAGAAGGTGCGGCACATCGAAAATTCCGGAACAAATTCTTTCTCGAGATCGAGCAAACCGGTGTGCTGGCTGCCGAGAGCCGGATTGTTGTAATCGACCATCACCGTGATGCGGAACTCATCCGTCGGCAGCGCGACGATATGGACTCCCCGTTTTTCATCCTTATACTCGATCATTTGATCGATCACCAGATAATCTTTCGGCGCATCCTGAATCTCGAATCCCGCTTCTTGCAGCACCTCCACATACGGTTTGGCGCTTCCGTCGCCGATGGGGGGTTCGATCCCATCCACATCGATGATGATGTTGTCGATGAGGAGTCCCACAACCGCCGCGAGCACATGTTCCGTCGTATGCACGCGCACGTCGCCGATGCCGAGCGTCGTCCCGCGCGCCACATCGACCACATGGTCAACATCTGCCGGTATCTCGGGCGAACCGCCGATATCCACGCGGCGAAAACGGATTCCGTAGTTTTCCGGGGCAGGGCGAAAGGTCATGGTGCATTGTGTGCCGGTATGGAGGCCGACGCCGGACATGGTGACCGGTTTTTTGATGGTTCGTTGTTGAACTAACATGATTCTCCTTGAAAATTTTCGTCGAACGGCGGACGATACGAACCGTTCATTTTTTTTCCGGCGGACGCAAGGCCGCCAGTTCATTCTGCAATTCCAGCAACTTCTTTTGAATATCGCGCAGTTCGAAAAGAATATCGGGTAATGACCGTGACGCCGCCTCGATCTTGCGCCATTTCGTTGCCTCTTTCGCAGGATAACCCGAATAGGTTTCCCCCTCGGTATCGAGCGCACGCGTGGCAATGGATCCGCCGGCGACTTTCACATCATCGGCAGTGAAAACATGTCCGGTAATCGCCACCGCGCCGCCGATCATATTGCGGTTTCCGATCTTCGTGCTGCCGGCCACGCCGGACGATCCGGCAATGACGGTATCTTCACCGACGATCACGTTATGCGCAATCTGTACCAGATTGTCCAGTTTCGTCCCGCGTTTGACGCGTGTTTCTCCGAGCGTCGCCCGGTCGATGCAGGCATTCGCCTGCACTTCCACATCATCTTCCAACACCACGATCCCCAGCTGCGGGATCTTCTGATAACTTTTATCCTTCTTCGGGGCGAACCCGAATCCGTCCCCGCCGATCACTGCACCAGGTTGGATCACCACCCGATGGCCGATCCGGCATTCTTCGCGCACGGTCACATGCGGATAGATCACGACGTCGTCACCGATCCGGACATCGCGTCCGATCACGACGTGCGGATGGATCGTGCCGCGTTCTCCGATCACAACGTTCGGACCGATAACGGCAAACGGGCCAATCGCACAACCGGAACCGATCTTTGCGGTGGAATGAACCGACGCTGTCGGATGAATTCCCGGCTCGATCTCCGTCCGTTTCGGCATGAATGTTTGGATGGCTATAACAAAAGAGGAATACGGATCATCCAACCGGATGAGAGAGGGCGGAAGTTTGGAATATTTTGACGGATCGAACGAACGGCTGACGAGGATACAGGAGGCGGAGGTGGTTTCGGCGAATTTTTCGTATTTCGGATTGGCAATGAAGGAAAGTTTTCCGGCGACGGCCTCTTCCAGCGTGGCAACGCCGGTGAGAGGGACGGTGCCGTCACCGATCACCTCCCCTTCCAGTATGTTCGCTATGTCGTTGACCGATATCATTCGCCGACCGGCGCGCCCGCGCGGGCGAGCCGTCGAATCATTTCGATTGGAGTTTTGCGAGTACTTTTTGCGTTAGATCGTGTTTGGCGTTGGCATACAACAGCATGGTGGAACTGCTCCGGTCCACCACATAATCATATTCCTCCTCATCCGCCACGTCCTTCACCGTCTTAAAGATCTTTTCCTGGATCGGCTTCATCAGATCGTTCTGTTTCACGAACATTTCGCCGTTGGCGCCGAACTTTTGAGTCCGGAAGTCGACGAGTTTCTTGTCCAACTCCTGCAGCTCCTTCTCCACTTCCGCGCGGCGTTTGTCGGACATGATCAGCTTCCGCTTGTCATAGTCATCCATCTTCCGCTGAATTTCCGCCGCCATCTGATTCAGTTCCAGCTGCCACTGCTGAGCGAGCCCGTCGATCTGTTTCTGAGCATCTTGCGCTTCCGGCAGCTGCTCCATAATCGTGGCGGAGTTGATGAAGGCGATCTTCGTCTGTGCGGTAACACCGGCAGCGAACAGAACAGTCAGAAAAAAGAACAGGGTCGTTTTCATGAGAAACCTCGTTGAACGATGAAACGGAATCCGCGGAAGGATTATTTCCCGCCCCGTTTTAACATATCGAGAACTTTAAACGTGTAATCATATTGAGGATCGGCGTACAGCACCGGGACTTCCGTCGCACGGTCCAGCACAAATGCCAGCTTCTGTTCTTTCGCCACTTTTTCGATCGCTTTAAAGACCTTTTCCTGGATCGGTTTCATGATCTTTTCGCGCTGCACGGCGAGTTCCTGCTGTTTTTCCTGCCGGTATTGATTCAGCTTCTGCTCCTCTTCCACGAGTTCCTTCTGTTTTAATTGTTTTGAAGATTCGTTCAGCATGTTCACCTGCTTCTGGTATTCCTCATATTTGGTCTGCAGAGCGTTAGCCCGTTTTTCGACCTCATCCTGCCACCCTTTGACCATTCCTTCCAGTTTTGCCTGAGAATCTTTCGCTTCCGGAAGTTCTTTGATGATGGTCTCGGAGTTGACATAGCCGATCTTCAAGGCCGTTTGCTGCGCCATGGCGATGGTCGTCATCGCCACACAGAGAATGAAAAACTTTTTCACGATAACCTCTTTGGTAAAATATTGATTGAATAGTGTGTTACATTCTTAGAAACCGCGGCCGAACTGAAAATGAAATTTCCAACCCGACGGACTTTTGATGCCGGCCGTAATATTGTCATAGCCGTACCCATAATCAAATCCCAGCAATCCGATCGGATTGATCAGCAGCCGCGCGCCGAGTCCGGCGGACCGCTTTAAATCGAACATCTCGGATTTCGCCAGCGTTTCCCAGGTGTTTCCCGCTTCGGCGAACGCCAGAAAATAAATCGGAATTGGGTTAAGTGCAACATTGAATCGCAGCTCCGCCGTGTGTTTTGCCATGGCATGCGCGGGAATATACTGGCCGCTGTAATTCACCGGCCCGATGCTCCGGTCCTCGTACCCGCGCAACGGGGTCGTGGCGATTTGTCCCAGCCCGGTTCCCCCCATGTAGAACGTTTCGATGTACGGAACGTACGAATCTTTTTTGTACGGGAAGATCGCGCCGTATTGCGTTCCGAGATAGAGCGCCAATCGTGTGCTGTTGAACACCGGCGTGTACCAGTCCACCGAAAAGAGATGTTTGTTGTACTGCGCCGTTCCCGGAAGGATCGGTGCGCCGGCAATTTCGGTGAAGAGCGAAATGTTGCTTCCCTGCGTCGGGAAGAGCGGACTGTTGACGCTGTTCCGGGTGATCACCTGTGAAATGCTGAGCTGGCTTGTTTTTCCTTCCTGATAAAAATAGGAGGAGCCGACGTTCGACACGTCGAGCCGTTGAAAACGGAAGGTCCACGTTGCGGAAAAATAGTCGTCGGGAAATTTGAAGCGCCGTCCGACGCTGATCGTTCCCCCTTGCTGGTGGATCGAATAATAATAATCCTGTTTCGTGTCGTACAGGCTGAACCCGAACGAGGTCGGCGTATCGTACACCCACGGTTCGCGGAAGGAGATGGAGAATGTCCGGTACCGCGACCCTTCGCCGAACTGCCAATCGAAGTTCAACACCTGTCCGCCGCCGCCGGAGAGGGGCTGCGTGATGTCGAAATTATTGAAGGTCAATCCGAGTGCACCGGTGGCACCGAACGCTCCGCTGTAACCGACGGAAGCGTTGAATGTGTCGCTCGATTTTTCTTCCACATCGAGAACAATGTCGACATTTTTGTCGTCCACGAACTTCGTGTCCGGTTTGATTTTTTCCGGATTAAAATAATTCAACACGGACAGCTGTCGGATGCTCCGGATGATATTGGAGCGGCTGAAATAATCCCCGGGGCGCACATACAGTTCGCGGCGGATCACCCGTTCCTGCGTTTTGGTGTTGCCGCGGATTTCCACGCCGGCGATCCGGAACTGGTTCCTCTCGCGGATGCGGATGAGGATATCCACTTCGTTGTCGCCGACTTTTGTCTCCTCCGGTTCGATCTGCACGGTGAGATATCCGTTGTCCAGATACATCGAAGCGACATCGGTTTGATCCTGATTGCCGCGGAGGTTTTGTTCGAATTTTTCCATGTCGTACACTTCGCCCGGGGAAAAACCGAGGCGCTGCTGCAGTGCTTCGGACTTGAAGACCGTGTTTCCTTCCCAGGTAATGTTGCGGACTTTAAATTGCGGGCCTTCGTAGAGGAACAGTTTCAGGATGATCTCTTCTTTGTTTTCGGCGATGACGATCGAATCGGTGATCAGTTCGGCATCGCGAAAACCGTTCTTTTTATAGAACTCAATCAGCTTTTTCTTCGCGTCGGCGTATTTTTTCATCTCCAGTTTTCCGGTGCGCCAGAATTTCCACCATGCCGTCGTGTGCACTTCGGGCAGCTCGCTTTCGAGGTCCGCATCGTCGAAAAACGAATTGCCGAAAAACTGGATCTCGCGGACACGGGCATCTTTCCCTTCGGCGACGGTAAACCGGAGGATCTTTCGTCCTTTGGCGGAGGTATCCGGAGACTCAACCAACGCGGATGTAACGGCGGCCTGCAGGAATCCTTCCTCTTCGTACGCTTTGACGATCGTCTTGGAGAGTTTGTTGATCTCTTGCGGCGAGATGATTTGCCCTTTGGTCACGTTAAGTTTTTTTTCCAGTTCGTCCGCATCGAGTTCGTCGTTCCCGGAAAATTCCACCCGTTCCAGCCGCGGAAATTCTTCCACCACGATCAGCAGAAAGACGCCGTCGTCGATAAAATTATCCGCCTGAATATCCACGTTCGCAAAGATCCGCAGTCCCCACAGCCGGAGAATCGCGTTCCGGGTCTGCTCGCCCGGCACGGTGATCTCGTCCCCTACCTTCAATCCGGAATTTCCGATGATGGCGGCCGGTTCGGCCAGTTTGTTTCCGGAGACGCTGATGCCGAGGATCTTATACTGTTTTTGCTGGATCGGCTGCTGGGCATGCGAAAATCCGTACAGGCACAACACTGCGATGATACATTTCACGATGGTCATTCGTATTCGATTAAATTCCGGAGACACTTTTCAGCAACCGCCGCACGTAATTTTTGGAAGTGGATTTGGCCGGTGATTGGACCTGTTCGCTCACTTTGCCGAACCGCCGTTCACGGGATTGGTAAGATTCGATGGCATGATACAATTCATTCCTGCGGAAGTCGGGCCACAACACGTCCGTAACATACATTTCGGAATACGCCAGCTGCCAGAGCAAAAAATTGCTGATCCGCAGTTCGCCGCTGGTCCGCACGAGCAGATCCGGATCGGGAATGGAGCGCGTCGCCAGATGCTGCGAAATAATTTCGTCCGTGATTGTTTCCGGCGACAGAGTTCCCTTCCGCACCTCTTCCGCAATCCTTTTTACGCCGGTGGTGATATCCCATCGGCCGCTGTAACTCAGCGCCAGAATGAGAGTCAAACCGGTATTATTTTTCGTCAATTCGATGGCGTCCAGGAATTCATCCTGCGCATCCTGCGGCAGCGAGGCGAAGTCGCCGATCGTTTTCACCCGGACGTTGTTGTTATGCAGACGGTCCCGCTCATCGCGAAGGGAACTGACGAGCAGGCGCATGAGAATGGAGACCTCTTCTTTGGGACGTTTCCAGTTTTCCGTGGAGAAGGTATACAACGTCAAATATTCCACACCCAGCTGGCCGCACGCTTCAACGATGTCCCGAACGGAATTGACACCCTCATGATGCCCGGCAACACGGGGTAGCGCCCGTTTTTTCGCCCACCGTCCGTTACCGTCCATAATCACGGCGATGTGCCGGGGTATGTTGCCGTTTTTCCGGAGGCGGTCCTGCAGTTTTTTGTCCTGACTCGACGGCCGAGCCATCCCTTTTGCCAACGAAAACTCCGTTCTTGTTCAAAAATGTGAAACGAACCTGCCGGTTCGTCCCAAAAACTACACCAAGATACTCTTTTAAGGGGTGATAATCAACGGATTTAGACGGTTTTGATGCAGTGAAGTTCCTCACTATATTCTTTTCCATGAAACAACTGAAAACAATTGTCATCATCGGGGCCGGTGCGGCAGGGATGATCGCTGCGTGGAGAGCGGCCGGACCGGACCGGAGGGTGCTGCTCCTGGAAAAAAATGCGAAACCGGGGATCAAGATCCTCATTTCCGGCGGCGGGAAATGTAACATCACCAACGGCAGCGATATCCGGACGATGTTGACGCAGTTCCGGAAGAACGAATCGCGGTTTCTGAAATATTCGTTCCATGAATTCACCAATACGCAGTTGTTGGATCTCTTACGCGCGGAAGGTGTCGACACCTACACCAGAGACAACGGGAAGGTTTTTCCGGTGAGCCACAATGCGGATGATGTCGTCCATGCACTTCGCCGTTTGGCCGAAAAGGCCGGAGCGGAGTGTCGATACCAATCTCCGGTAAAAGCGATATTCCGGAATCCGGACGGTACATTTAATGTTCAGAGCAATCGCGACATCATCGCCGCGGAAAAAGTTATCGTCGCAACCGGAGGATCGTCCTACCAAAAGACCGGGACGACCGGAGACGGATTCCGGTGGATGGAATCGTTCGGTCACACCATTGTTCCGATCCGGCCGGCGTTGACTCCGATCTATTTATCTCCCGCCCCACCCTCCGTATGGCAAGGAACGCCGATCCGCGATGCACGCCTGCGCGCCGTTGCCGATGGCGCTGAGATCGCCGGATGGAACGGCGATATTTTGATCACTCATCTCGGTCTCTCCGGGCCGGCCACATTGGAAGTGAGCCGGGAAGCCGCGGTGGAGTTCGAGCGGGGGAAGACGATAGAGATGGTTGTCGATTTTTTCCCCGAGATCACCGCGGAGGCGATGGAACAGAAGATCCTTTCCGATATCGCCTCTTCCCCGTCTCGCACGATGTTAACGTACACGGAGCAGCAGATTCCCCAACGGTTGGCGGAATATGTGCTGGTGTTGTCCGGAATTTCGGCCGCACGACGGATGAATCAACTCTCCAAAACCGAACGGAGAACTTTTCTGACCCTGCTCAAAAATTGTCCGCTCGGTACGGTGAAAGAAATCCCGTTGGACAGGGGTGAAGTGACCGCCGGCGGTGTGTCGCTGCAGGAGGTCGATCCGACGACGATGGAATCGACGATCGTTCCGAATTTGTTCCTCTGCGGTGAGATCCTGGATATTGCCGGTCCGGTCGGGGGATACAACCTGCAAGCGGCATTTTCCACCGGTTACGTCGCCGGAACGGCGGCGGCATCGTGATTGAATGATCGTAAAAAGTGTGAATGTGTGAATGTTTGAATGTGTGAAAGTGTGAAAGTGTGAAAGTGTGAATGGGTGAGTGTTTGAAAGTGTGAAAATGCGGTGGAAATGAGAGAGCGGCACCGCCGAACGTTCCCTTGCTAATCCTTTCTTTTCCCGTTATCTTTGACAAGAAAATCGTGTCGGACCATCGCTTGTCCGACATTTCATTTTGGAATCAGACAACCGAATCATGTCCAAAAAACTCTGCATCGGTATCCTCGGCGGCGGACAGCTGGCCAAGATGTCCACACTCGCCGCCTCCCGGCTGGGATTCGATGTCGCCATTATGGACAAGGAAATGCGATCTCCCGCCGGCCAACTGACTCATAACGAATCAATCGGCTGGGTGGACGACGAACTCCATCTGAAATCGTTCGCGCATCACTGCGACGTGGTGACGCTGGAGAACGAATTTGTGGACCACCACAAACTCCACGTTCTGGAGACAATGGGGAAAAAAGTATTCCCCTCTTCCGTCACGATCGGATTGATCCAGGACAAGCTGCTTCAAAAACAGACCTTGAAAAAAAACTCCATCCCCGTTCCCGCCTTTGTTGCCGTTAAAGAAGAACAGTCCTTCGACGAAATCGCCCGGAAAGTGGGTGTTCCGTTCGTGTTGAAATCGCGTAAAATGGGATATGACGGCTACGGCAACGCCCTCGTGGCAGATGCGAACGAGTTCGCCGAAGCGGTCACCCGGCTTTCAAACAGACACAACAATTTGCTCGCGGAATCGTTCGTCCATTTCACAGCGGAATTGGCGGTGATGGTGGTCCGGACGAAAAAAGAGATCGCAACGTATCCGGTGGTTGAAACGATTCAGCGGAATCACATCTGTCATACGGTGATCGCCCCGGCGCGCATCTCCCGCGCTGTTGCCCGGCAGGCCGAGGAGATCGCGGTCGCGTCGGTGAAAGCGGTGAAAGGATTCGGCATTTTCGGCGTGGAGATGTTCCTGACCAAAGAAAAAAAGATCATCGTCAACGAAATGGCGCCGCGGCCGCACAATTCCGGACATTATACGATCGAAGCGTGTGTCACGTCGCAGTTCGAGAACCACATCCGGGCGGTGATGGAACTGCCGCTCGGCTCAACCAAAATGGTGCAACCGCACGCAGTGATGATCAATCTCCTCGGCAAACAACATCCGCAGCGGCCGATGGAGATCTACTCTTCCGCCCTCGCCCATCCGAATGTGCACCTGCACATTTACGGAAAAGAAAGCTCCCGCGTCGGCCGGAAAATGGGGCATATCACCGTCGTCGGCACTGATGTAAAAAAGATTCTGGCGGAAGCCGCCTCCATCGAAGAGAACATCCACCTCTAACCGGGACAGAAACGAATGAAAAAACCGATCGTTGGGATCATTATGGGGAGCGATTCCGATCTTCCGACAATGCAGGAAGCGGCCATCGTGCTGGAAGAATTCGGCGTACCGTACGAGCTGAAGATCACTTCCGCACACAGAACGCCGAAACTGATGGCTTCCTATTCCGCTTCGGCGGCAAAACGGGGAATTTCGGTGATCATCGCCGGAGCCGGAGGGGCCGCGCATCTTCCCGGTATGGCCGCCGCGCATACGCCGCTGCCGGTCATCGGCGTTCCGATCAAAACACGATCGCTGGATGGATTGGATTCGCTGCTTTCGATCGCTCAAATGCCCGGCGGAGTTCCGGTGGCAACGGTCGCCATCGGCGGCGGAAAAAATGCGGGACTGTTAGCCGTTCAGATGCTGGGAATCACCGACAAAAAACTTCGACAGAAAATGGTAGAGTATAAGAAGAGACTGGAAAAAGAATCGCG
>CAZRWF010000054.1:0-18760 GCA_964603685.1 uncultured Chitinophagaceae bacterium | reverse complement strand
GCATGTACCGGTTGCTCATCCAAATGATGAAGAGCTGAGCGGCTTTTTCCCGGAGGGACATGAGGCGGATCTGTTCGATCACATCGAAGGATTTTTCGGATCGTGATGGCTCTTGCACAAAAGGCGTCGGTGTGGCGGGCGGAGAGAGTTGAAGTTCATTCGTTGGCGAACAGCCGGCAACGATGAACAGCGCGGTCAGAAGCAGATATTGTTTCATTGAACAGGTCCTTTGTTTCCCATCACCGCCGCACCGTACGCCGGCGAAGACATCGGCGCGATGATCTGCACGACGGGAAAATTGGCGGCCAGATATCGCTGCAGCAGCCGGGAGAGCGATGAGTTGGTGGCAATCAGTCCGCCGATCAACGCAACAGGGATCTTTGCCTTAATCTTTTTCTGCGACACTCCGGATAGTTTTTCCGCCGCCACCTGCACATGCCACGCCAGTTCGATCACGGCATTTTCCACGATCGCCCGGCAAATTTTGTCCTTTTTTTCCGCCGCGGCAATCACGAGCGGTGCAACGGATGCAACGTCAAAACCTTCTTTATAGACCGCATTGATGATCGCCGTCTGGTCGGTCAATCCGAACCGCCGTGCGATCATGTTCGTCAACACCGTTGTATTCCCGCGGCCATCCATTTCCCTCGTCACGGCGGTCAATCCCATCCGTCCGAGATAATATCCGCTCCCTTCATCCCCCAACACTCTCCCCCAGCCCCCCACGCGGTGAACATTTCCGCTGCCGTCCTTTCCGAAGGCGATCGAGCCCGTACCGGCAATGAGAATAATTCCGGCGTTGCCGTTGAACGCCCCTTCGAGTGCAATGCGTGCGTCGCTGTCGATGATCACGCCGTTCAGCGGAGTTCGCTTCGACCGAGCGAACTTTTTCAATCCGTCGGCCATCCGCTGCTGATCCCCGGTCCGTCCCGCACCGGTCAATCCGCACACCACGGTGCGAAGATCCCGAACGGTGCATCCGGCGGATTCGCAGCAGGCAGTGATCAGCGAATAAATGGTCTCCGCCGATTTTTCCACGCCGATGATCTGAAAATTCGACGGTCCGGCGGTATGCTCCGCAACGATCACGCCATTGTCATCCACAATCACGGCGTGCGTTTTGGTGCCGCCGCCATCCATGCCGATGATGTATCGTTTTCGGTGTGCCATATTATTTTTTCTTTCCGAATTCGGGATCGACCGTGACCCAAGCGGCAACCGCAAAACTCGGGATCGTGGCGATCATCACCCAAATGAAAAAATTCTGATAGCCGAGCCATTCCTGCAGATACCCGCTGAACATTCCCGGAATCATCACGCCGAGCGCCATAAATCCGGTGCACAAGGCATAATGCGCCGTTTTGTGGACTCCTTCGGAGACCATCACCATGAACATCATGTACGCCGTAAATCCGAAACCGTATCCCACTTGCTCCAGCGCCACCATCAGATTGACGATGAGGATGTTCTCCGGCTGCGCCATGGAGAGGTACACGTACACTGCATCGGGAATATTGATGATCAGCGCCATCGGCCAGAGCCAATATTTTAATCCCTGACGGGAAATCGCGTAACCGCCGAGCAATCCGCCGATCGTCAAGGCGATCACACCGACCGTTCCGTAGACGATGCCGATATCGCTCGTCGTCAGCGCCAAGCCCCCTTGATCGCGCGCATCGAGCATGAACGGTGTCGCCAGTTTTAACAGTTGCGCTTCGGCAAAACGGTACACCAGCAAGAAGGCGAGAATTTGTTTGATCTGTTTTTTGCGGAAAAAAAGAACGAACGTATTGACGAATTCTTTGAAGACCACGGACACCGTCGTTTCCGCCACGGCGGCCGTATCCTCCGGCGGTACCGGCAGGACGAACCGGTGATAGAGCGACAGGAGGACGAACATCACCGCAACGCCGAAAAAAACGATCGTCCAGGCGGTCGGGACTGATCCGGTGCTCGTTTCCAATTGCCCCGCCAGAAATACCAATGCTCCCTGTCCCGTGATCATCGCCAGACGGAAAAAGGTGCTCCGCACGCCGACGAACGCCGCCTGTTGATGCTCCCGCAATCCGAGCATGTAAAACCCGTCCGCCGCGATGTCATGCGTTGCCGAGCTGAATGCGATCAGCCAGAGTATTGCGAGTGACCATTGGAAAAATGCATCGGTGGGAATAGTCAGCGCAACTCCGGCAAGGGCGGCGCCGATGAGCAGCTGCATGGCAAGAATCCAAAACCGTTTCGTCCGGAAGATGTCGATCAGCGGACTCCACAACGGCTTGATCACCCACGGCAGATTCAGCCAGCTGGTGTAGAGAGCAATATCCGCGTTCGAAATTCCCATCTTTTTATAGAGAACGATGGAGACCATGTTGACCATGACGAACGGAATCCCTTGCGCGAAATACAACGTGGGAATCCACGACCACGGGCCTTTCTGTTTCTGTTGAGCGGTTTCCATACGATCCTTCTGCCGTTAAATATTTCTTTAGTATAATTTCTGCAAATCCGAATTCCGGAAATAGTGCCGAACAATCTGCTCCGCGGAAAATCCCTCCACCGCCATCACCGCCGCGCCGATCTGACAGAATCCGACGCCGTGTCCCCACCCCGCACCGTGAAGGACGAACGTCTCCCCCTTCTTCTCCACGACGAACGCGGAACTGTAGAGATGGGAAGCGGAAAGCCACCGCCGGATCTCCAACTCCTTTCCGACGGTCAGTGTCGCCGCTGTTCCGACAATCTTCAGACGGGTGATCCGCCCGGAGGGGCCCCGCTGCACCGGCAGAAGAGCGGTGATCGTGCCGAAATCGATCCCCGATTTTTTCTTCACCAACGCCGACAATTCTTCGGAAGAATACCGGACGGTCCAACGGAAAAAATCGGTCGTTTCCTGATCGAACGACGGAAGGATCTGACGGAGAATATTCCCGTCCGTCGTATTACAAAACGCCGGCGGCGACGAAAGGATCCATCGTTCGGCCTCTTCTTCCGACTGCACCGGAGCGTGCGCGTGTGTCACGGAACAGGGCACGGTGGTCAGATAGGCGAATGGTGTTTCCGCCCATGTGGTGTGAAACGGTTCCGAGATCCCGCCGCATGATTTCGAGAACCGGGCATCGCAAATTTCATTGTCGTATACCAAAAATATACCGGACGTCAGCCGGATCGCTTCCCGGGCGGCATTCGAAATATCTTTCGTGATTCCTTGATACCGCTGGCAATGATCGTCCGCGCAGACGTCGAATCGGTCATGATCTTCCCGGTCATAATATCGCACGAGTTCGGTTTCGGTCCGTAGTGTCCGCTGGGACGGGATACCGAGATTCGAAAATTTTTTCTTCATCTCCAGCATCGCCACCAGCCAGCTGCGCGACGTGATCGCATGCGCTTTCAACAGTTCCATCGGCGCGGAGGCGCTCATTTCGGAGGAAATGACGCTGGCGAGATATTGTTCCACCGCTACATCGTTGACGGCGGTGATGCCGGAATTCCGCGCGATCAACCGCAATGCCCCTTGAAACGTCTGGTCCTCGCGCCGTTCCCAATGGAAATTGATGCCGAACACGACATTGCGGAGAAGAAACACGCCGTTCTCCACCGGCGTGAAGACGATTTCCGTGCCGCGCAACAATTCGATCCGCTGTCCGCCGTAGAGAATAATCTCGCCGTCGGCATACACCGCGGTAAATTCTCCGCTGATGATCACGTCGTTCGCGATCCGGAACTTCGACTTCAGGTCGCCGGAGACTTCCGGGTACCCTTCCAACACTCCGACTTTAATGATGGGTTCAGAGGAAATCATACGAGATCGATGATGGCGTGAGCCGACTCCCGGGAAACGGAAACTTCGGCGAAAATATCCTTGATCATAGAGCGGTCAAGGGACAAAAAATCCTTTTCCAGCGGCGTCACAACCAATCCCCCGATATCCACCGCGGCCGGACTGACCATCACTTTGGCTTCGCCCTCATGGAAAAAAACCGCCGGTCGGTGTTTTGCGCGGAGAAAAACGATCAACCGCCAGACACCGTCGGAATATGATCCGATCACATTCATCATCGGTTCTTCGGTCGTCCGCAGAACGTTGCGCATCGCCGTCGTCAAACGCAGAAACGTCAGTTCCATCTCTTGTTCCCGCGCACCCTCCAGCACCGCCGCCTGACGGCCGTACTCTTCCGCCAACGAGACCGACACCGCGCCGACGGTTTTTATGCGGCGCAACCGCGAGTGCAGCTCTTTTTCCGCCGGGATCGATCCCGACGGCGATGCCTGAAAATGCATATGGTCCGGCGCCGACGCGCCGCATTTCGGACCGTTGTAAAAAAGGGAATACCTTGGCGACAAATCTTTCGTGAGCGCCAGGAACGGAAGGATCGATTCTTCGATCGATTGCGGAATATGGTCGACGTGCGAAATGGTAAAGTGCTCCCGGAAAATCGGCATCGGATTGCAGAGGACGAGATAGTCTCCCCGCACCAGCACGCCCCGTTGTTCCGGAGGAAGTGACGCCGTGCACAAAAAACATTTCCGTTCTTTAATCGACGCCGCGTCCACTTTTGCGCCGGTGCTGACGATCCGTTTGGGATTAAACTGGAGACGGACGGAAAACTCGCCGCAATCGACCTCCCGCGTCCGTACGGAATCCAGGGCATTCACCCCCTCCGACAGCATCGGCCAGTGACGCTGTTGCTGCTCGTACAGTTGAACGGAAAGATCAAAAAGCGTGCTGCGGTGGGAGTCGGGAAAAAGAGCGAAGGTCGGCAATGCGGTCATCGGCACAATCATTGAATGTCGCGGAAACCGATCAAATGGTTCACGGTGGTTTTTCCCATTTGGAACGGCGACTCTTCGACGAATTGAAAACCCAGTTTTTTATACCAGTTGAGGGAAGGGATGTTCTGCTCCATCACGCCGAGCCAGATTTGACGGAACGAATGTTCGAGCGCCTTCCGCTCGACGATCTTTAAGAGCTCGGTGCCAATCCCTTTTCCCTGAAATTCTGGAAGCACGTACAATGATTCCAGGTAACACCGTTCGTGTTCGCTGTCGATCTTCATCCGTGCATAGCCGACGATGTGCGTCTTCACTTCCGCCACGAAGCCGATCGTGATGTTGTCGTCGTACAGCTGGGCAAAATTGATCTCGGAGTAATAATTGTTGAAATACCATTGGATGTCCGTCACCGGAATAAAATCGGCGTACGACGCCAGCCAGGTATTGAACAACACTTTTTGGATGTCGTTCGTGTCGTCCAGCGTCCATTCGCGATATGTGGTCTGTAAAGACATCAATAGTGGAGAGTCGTGTCCAATGATGTTGTCGAAGTCCGGTAGATCCGGATCGTGTACGGTCCGGCGGCCGGTACCGATGTCACGAACGTATGGGAAAATCCCGACACCACATCCGGACACGTTTGATATTTTTTGATTTTGCGATACACCGTCAGCAGCACCCCGGCGGAATCGCGGAGGTCGGTGACGCGCGAAAAATGCCAGCAAGGATTCGGCGCAAAACACTGCACGGTCACCGTTGCTTGTCCGTTCACCACGGCATCCACGGTGAACTGTTCCACCAGCGCCACCCCCTCTTCATACTCCTCGTTGTCGTCGTTCACCTGCTCGCAACCCGCAAACGCTGCCGCACACATGCAAAGGAAGAACCACTGTCGCATACCGGTCTACTTTTTCTTGTTCATTTGGATCCGTGCGCTTATTTCAATCGTGCGGATCTTGTCTTTATAATAATCGTTTCTGTTCACCTTATCGATCGGCAGTGCCGCATCGGTGTTCCCTTCCCATCGGCGACAGTGATACACGGAGGTATAGACACGGCCAATCTGATATTCCCGCGAGATCCGGATCGCCGCCGCATAATCTTCGCCGTAACTGGTATTCGGCAGAAGGATACTGCGAAGCACCGGTGTATAGAATGCCCGTGGTGCACCGAGTCCGTTGATCCGCAACGCATTGTTCCGGCCGTTGTTCGGTGTCCACTCCTTATGATCGATCAATCCGGGCGGGATCGGCTCGAGATTCGCGTTCACCAGCGTATACGATCCGATCACCATCGCCACTTTTTCTTTCCGGAAGACATTCACGATCGTTTGCAGCGTGTCACTCCCGGAGTACAGATCGTCCGAATCGAGCTGCACCGCATACGTTCCGCAGAGCGGCGAGAGGACCGCTTCGTTCCAGCAGCCGCCGATACCGAGGTCGTGACGGTCTGGAACAAGATGATGGACGCGCGGATCTTTTTTGGCGAGGTCGCGCAGAATCGATGAAGTATTGTCGGTGGAGTGATTGTCCACCACCAGCACATTAAAGGCAAAATCCGTTTTTTGCGACAGTACGCTGTTCACCGCTTCGGCGACGGTCCGCTCGCGGTTGCGGACGGGAATGACCACGCTCGCTTCCACCGGAAACCGTTCTTTCACGGCGGCGATCTTCTTGAAGGAAGGTTTTAAATATGCCCCGATCCGTTTTAAATGCTGCGTGGCAACCGATTCGTTCTCTTGCTGCACGGCGATGTTCCGCGGATCGACATAATCGAACATCTTTTCGCCGCTTTTCCGTACGTCCGATTCGGTTTTGGTATAAAGATATTCCTGATTGTGGAAAATCGCATGATCGGCCGACACCTTCAACCGGAGGTCGTACAGTCCGGCATGTTTCACCGACGCGATCTTCCCGTATTTTTTCAGTCCCTTTTTTACCGCGCGCATCGAATACAACAGTACCGCGCCGAAATCAAAATTGTCGCGAATGCTGCCGAGTTGATAATCGATCGTCGGATGTTCGGAACGTTTTGCCTCTTTCACTTCGTAAAAATCCGAATAGACCATCCCTGCTTTAGTATCCCGCGCCACGCTGAGGAAACGTTCAAGCGCCGCTTGATTCAACGTGATGCTCTGTGCTTGTGTGACGAAGAGCAGAAATTCGGTGGACGTATGTGCGATAATCGTATTGACGGCAGATCCGGAGACGAGTGCGTCGACCTTTAGGCCGGCACATTTTTCTCCGCCGCCGGAATAACCGCCGTTATGGGCGATGAGAATTTTGGCGACGAGTGATGACGAAATGAACTGACGAAGAGTCGTTTCAAAATATGGTTCGGTGCTGTAGGGAAGAACAACGGTGATCATGAACTACGTCCTTGGTACTTGATGGTGGATGGCGTATGAGATTTTTTTACGTCAATAATGTAAAAAGAAGAAGAAGCGAAAGCAAACCAATTTCCTTGACATTTGACGCGAATTTTGTACCATAAAGAAAGGAATTCATCATGAAAGGAGAATCATGTCCGCCATCGACCTGAAAGAGTTCGAAAAAAATATCGTCGTCCGACCCATCGTCATCGACGATTTTGATAAACTCACCGCGCTGCAGTTGAAATGTTTTCCCGGCATGAAACCGTGGATGCGCGACCAACTCGAAAGCCAGTTGACGTTGTTCCCCGACGGCCAGATCTGCATCGAGTACGAAAACAAATTGGTCGCTTCATCGAGCAGTCTAATTCTCGATTTTTCGCTCTATTCCGAGTGGCACAGCTGGAAGGAAATCGCGGACAACGGCTACATCCGGAATCACACGCCCGAAGGAAATACGCTCTACGGCATCGAAATAATGGTCGATCCCGAATACCGCGGCATGCGCCTTGCCCGCCGTTTGTATGAAGCGCGAAAAACGATCGCAAAAAAGTTCAACCTCATGCGGATCATCCTCGGCGGCCGCATTCCCGGTTACAGCACATATGCGGACCAGATGACCGCCCGGGAATATGTCCAGAAGGTGATCGATAAATCACTTGTTGATCCCGTTCTCACCACGCAGCTGTCGAACGGATTCGTATTGAAACGACTGATTCCGAATTATATGACGGCGGACGGGGAGTCGAAAGGATATGCCACGTTCCTGGAGTGGACGAATCTGGATTATGTTCCGGATGAAAAACGGATTTTCATGCCGGTGCAGCCGGCGCGTGTCTGTGCCGTGCAATATCAGATGCGGATGGTAAAAGACTTCGCCGACTTTTCGAAACAGTGCGAATATTTTGTGGATGTGGCGGCCGATTATCGGAGCGACTTCGTCGTTTTCCCGGAAATTTTCACCACACAACTGCTCTCGTTTCTACCTAATGAACGTCCCGGCATCGCCGTCCGCAGTTTATCGGAATTTACGGCGAAGTACATCGAAATTTTCCAGCAAATGGCGGTGAAATACGACGTGAACATCGTCGGCGGTTCGCATTTTACGGTGGAAGGGGACGATCTCTTCAATATTTCCTATTTGTTCAAGAGGGACGGGACGATCGGCAAACAATACAAACTGCATATTACCCCGAATGAACGGCGCTGGTGGGGCGTGAAGCCGGGAAAATCGCTGGAGATTTTCGATACGGACAAGGGGAAAATTTCCATTCAAATCTGTTACGACATCGAATTTCCGGAGCTTGCGCGGATTGCGGTGGAAAAAGGGGCGCAGATGATCTTCGTACCGTTCTGTACGGACGAACGGAACGCCTATTTGCGGGTGCGCTATTGCGCGCAGGCGCGCTGCATTGAAAATCACGTGTATGTCGTCATCGCCGGCGGCGTCGGGAATCTTCCCGCCGTGGAGAATCTGGATGTGCATTACGCGCAATCCGCCATCTTCACTCCGTCGGACATCCCCTTCTCCCGCGACGCGATCCAATCCGAAGCCACACCGAACACCGAAATGGTGATCGTGGACGATGTGGATCTGGAATTGTTAAAACGGCACCGGCAAAGCGGCAGCGTGCTCAATTGGCTCGACCGGCGAAAAGACCTGTACGAGATCAAATACAAAGGGGCCTCCGGCGTCACAATCCTTTAAACCGCGAGCGGCGGCATCTCTGCCGCCGCTCGTTCCGGTTTTCAGTCCGTTCCGTCATCGGGCCACTGTTCGGAGGACCATTTTCCCTTCCCCCTCCATCCCCAGTTCGACCGCATCCCCTTCGGCGAATTCGCCGGCGAGGATCTTTTGGGACAACGCATCGATGACATGTTTTTGAATCGTCCGTTTGAGCGGACGCGCCCCGAACGCCGGATCGTACCCCAATCGCGCGAGCCATTCCTTGGCGTCGTCGGAAACGACCAGCGTCATCTCCTTCTTCGCCAGCAGCGAACGGACATGCGTCAGCTGAATGTCGATCACGCTGCGAATATCCTTCCGCGTCAGCGGTTTGAAGAGAATCACTTCATCCACTCGGTTCAGAAATTCGGGACGGATGGTTTGCCGCAGCAGCTGATTCAATTGCGACCGGAGTTCTCCCGCAGAATTTTCCCATTCGTCTTCGGAACTCATCTGCTGCATCCGTTCCTGGATGAGATGCGAACCGAGATTTGAGGTCATGATGACGATCGTATTTTTGAAGTTCACCGTCCGTCCCTGCGAATCGGTCAACCGCCCGTCGTCGAGCAGCTGCAGCAAAACGTTGAAGATATCCGGATGCGCTTTTTCAATTTCATCCAGCAACACCACGGAGTACGGTTTGCGACGAACCGCTTCGGTCAATTGCCCTCCCTCTTCATAACCGACATATCCCGGCGGTGCACCGATCAAACGGGAGACGGAGAACTTTTCCATATATTCGCTCATGTCGATCCGCACCATCGCCTGCTCGTCGTTGAAGAGCAGTTCCGCCAGAGAACGGGCCAATTCCGTTTTTCCGACGCCGGTTGTTCCGAGGAAGATGAACGACCCGATGGGCCGTTTTTCATCCTGCAATCCCGCCCGGCTCCGGCGGATCGCATCCGCCACCGCTTTCACCGCTTCTTCCTGATTGACCATCCGTTGGTGGATCCGTTCCTCCAACCGGAGGAGTTTTGACCGTTCGCTTTCGAGCATGCGGGTGACCGGAATGCCGGTCCATTTCGAGACAATCTCCGCGATATCTTCCGCATCGACCTCTTCTTTCAGCATTTTGCGCGACCGTTGAATCTCGGCGAGTTTCGCCGTCGCCGCCGCCAATTTTTTTTCGATGGTCGTCAGCGTTCCGTATCGGAGCTCCGCCACTTTGCCCAGATCCCCCTCGCGTTCCTTCCGGTCCGCCTCATGCCGCACATTTTCGATCTCCTCCTTCATGGCACGGATCGACTGGATGAGATTTTTTTCGTTCTCCCAGTGTGCTTTGAGTTCGCTGCGCGTTTGATTCAGTTCCGCCAGGTTTTTTTCGATCTCCTGCAGCCGGGCGGTGATCGCCAGTTTGTCCGATTCATCCGCATAGTCGGCGCTGTATTCCCGTTTGACCGCTTCCCGTTCGATCTCCAGCTGTTTCACTTTTCGTTCGAGCATGTCCAGTTCTTCCGGCATGGAGTCGATTTCGATCCGCAGTTTCGAGGCCGCTTCATCCACCAGATCGATCGCTTTGTCGGGAAGGAACCGGTCCGAAATATACCGGTGGCTCAACTGCGCCGCCGCCACGATGGCGCCGTCGGTAATCCGCACGCCGTGATGCACTTCGTACCGTTCGGACAGACCGCGGAGGATGGAAATGGTATCTTCCACCGTCGGCTCATCCACCAGCACCGGTTGAAAACGGCGTTCGAGCGCCGGATCTTTTTCGATATGCTTGCGATATTCGTCCAGCGTGGTCGCACCGATGGCACGCAGATCTCCGCGGGCCAGTGCCGGTTTCAGCATATTGGCGGCATCCACCGCCCCTTGCGCGGCTCCGGCTCCGACGAGCGTGTGTAATTCGTCGATAAAAAGGATGATCTCGCCGTTCGATCGTTCCACCTCGGTAAGAACCGCTTTCAGTCGTTCTTCGAATTGTCCGCGAAAACTTGCGCCCGCGATCAAGGAGGCCATATCCAACGCGACGATCCGTTTGGACCGGAGATTTTCCGGGACGTCGCCGGAGATGATGCGATGTGCCAGCCCTTCCGCAATGGCAGTTTTGCCGACACCCGGTTCGCCGATTAACACCGGATTGTTCTTGGTCCGGCGGGAAAGCACTTGCAGCACCCGCCGTATCTCGTCCGCCCGGCCGATCACCGGATCAAGTTTTCCCTTTCGCGCCAGTTCGTTCAGATCGCGACCGAACTTTTCGAGTGAACGGAACTTATCCTCGGGATTTTGATCGGTCACTTTTTGCGTTCCGCGGATTTCTTGTAACGCCTTCAGCACTCCTTCTTTTGTCGCCCCTTGATCGGTCAGCAGCTTTACCCCGGCATTGTTTTTTTGTTCCAGCAACGCCAGCAGCAAATGTTCGGTACTGACATACTCGTCCCTCAGCGATTCTGCCTCTTTCTGCGACCGTTCCAGGACTTTCTGCAACGACGGTCCGAAAAATTGTTGGCCGCCGCTCACCTTCGGAAGTTTTTCCACCGCATCGTTGATTTTAATCTTGATGTAATTGATGTTGGCGCCCAGTTTTTGCAGAACCGGCGGAACGATTCCCTGCGCATCCTGGATCAGTGCCGCGATCAGGTGCTCCGGTTCGATGGATTGGTTTCCGTACGACGCGGCAATCTCCTGCGCATTTTGCACCGATTCTTGTGATTTGATCGTAAATTTGTTGAAGTTCATAGAAAATAAATTATTTGTTCTTTTTAAGTTGTTGAAACTCGCGCTGTCGTTCCGCTGCGACGGCCGGCGAGTTCAGCAATTCCGAAATTTTAAAGGCCGGAACCGCCGCTCCGCGGCCGGGCGTCGGACGCTGTGGATCCCCGGTCATCATTCCGGCCAGAAGAAATGTCTCCGACCGTACCGAATCGCCAACCGTTTCACGATAAAAATATAACGGTGCACCGTAACTGTCCGGCGATAATTCGGTATCGATCATGTATAACTCCGTCATTCCCCGGCGCGTCCGGTATTGTTCGTCGGAAATCTGAATGATGCGGCCGAACCGCACTTCCGGAATGTTTTTCAACGTTCCGCCGTGCGGAGAGTACATTCCCGCGTAAAAAAAGAGATCTCCTTCAGTGATGTTTTCCTTTTGGAGAAAATCGACCGGAGCGATCATCCCCACCGGCGTAAACAAATGGTCGTACCGGTTGCCGTCCGGAAACGCCGGCAGAACGGCCAGGTCCACCGCGGAATCGGAATGGAAAAAATATTTCGGTTCGGCGTTGACGGTCAACGGAACGGCGAGAGTGTCGGACAATCCATCACGGCGGTTGATCCGGAGATAGAGCGTGTCCTGTACACCGGCGGCGTTGCGTTTCACTGCTTGCCGTGTCGTGACCAGATATCCGAAATTCGCCGTATCTCCCTCCTGAGACATTCTCATTAAAAGAAAAAATCCGGTCCCTGCCGGCACAAGTCTGTTCGTGGAATCTTTGTAATAGATCAGTGCTGCAGATTTTTTGACTTGGGTCGGGATCTTCGCTTCCGAGATGGAAACGGACATTGCCAAAAGTATCGCTGTGAACGCATATTTTTTCATGTTTCCCCTTGGTTAATCACACTGTTCGGTTCTCTGTTTCCCCGCCGCTGCGGGAAAGACGAACTTGGAAATTTTCTAAAACTCCATGACTCCGTGGTACTGATACAGACAGATTAAGATTTTTCTTCAGTCTTTTGTCCGAATCTCTTTTTCCCCGCTTTTTCTTCAATCACCGTCTCCATAGCATTCCGTTTTTCCTGATTTTGCATGTCCGCTAAGACCGACGTGGCCGCAAAATTTCCTCCGTCGCTCATTTTTTTGTTGATAATTCCCCACAACAGCGCCGCCGCGAGAACGAACAGGATGCCCCACACGATAATATCTGCCATGGTACCGTCTCCTTAAAATAGTGTCGATGAACCGGCGCGAAAAAGAAAGGCGAGGTATTCCCTCGCCTTCTTCGATCGTTTGTTCGTAATGTGAATGACGTTTCGTTACTTGTCGTCCACCACTTCAAAGTCGGCGTTTTCCACCTTTTTTCCGCCGTCGGCCTGGCCGCCGGAGGATTGTTGCTGCTGACCGCCGCCGGGTGCTTCGGCACCGGGTTGAGGTCCGGCCGCTTTTGCCGCTTCATACAGTTTGGTGGAGGCGTCGTTCCACACTTTTTCCAATCCTTCTTTTTTCTCTTTGATGCCGGTATTGGTTTTGATCGCCTCTTCCAGGGAATTGGCCGCCTCTTCGATCTTCTTTTTCGTGTCGGCGTCCAATTTGTCGCCGAGATCGGTGACCTGTTTGCGCGTGGAGAACAGAAGGGAATCGGCCTGGTTTTTCAGCTCGATCTCTTCTTTTTTCTTCGCATCCTCCGCCGCATGCGCCTGCGCATCTTTTTTCATCTTTTCGACCTCTTCTTTGCTGAGGCCGGAGGAAGAGGTGATGCGGATATTTTGTTCTTTCCCCGACGCTTTATCCTTTGCCGACACGGAGAGCATGCCGTTTGCATCGATGTCGAGCGTCACTTCGATCTGCGGCACGCCGCGCGGTGCGGGCGGGATGCCGTCGAGATGGAATTTGCCGAGCGACCGGTTGTCCAATGCCATCGGACGTTCGCCTTGAAGGATGTGAATCTCCACCGATGTTTGGTTGTCCGCTGCCGTGCTGAATGTTTCGCTCTTTTTGGTCGGGATGGTGGTGTTCGCATCGATCAGTTTCGTCATTACGCCGCCGAGCGTTTCAATGCCGAGTGAAAGCGGCGTCACATCGAGCAGCAATACGTCGGTCACGTCGCCGGCGAGGACGCCTCCCTGGATCGCGGCGCCGATTGCCACCACTTCGTCCGGATTGACACCTTTGTGCCCCTCTTTGCCGAAAAATTTCTTCACCAGTTCCTGCACGGCCGGCATACGGGTCATTCCGCCGACGAGGATCACTTCATCAATCTGACTGATGGAATAGCCGGAATCATGAATCGCCTTTTCCGTCGGTGTGAGACATCGTTTCAGCAGATCATCCACCAGTTGTTCGAACTTGGCGCGGGACAAGGTCATCGTAAAGTGTTTCGGACCGTCCTGCGTTGCGGTGATAAACGGAAGATTGATCTCCGTCTGAGCCGACGAGGAGAGTTCGATCTTCGCTTTTTCCGCCGCCTCTCGGAGGCGCTGCAATGCCATGGCATCTTTCAGCAGATCGACCCCTTCCTGCTTTTTGAACTCTTCGGCAAAAAATTCTACGAGACGCTGGTCGAAGTTGTCGCCGCCGAGATGGGTATCGCCGTTCGTCGATTTTACTTCAAACACGCCGTCGCCGAGTTCCAACACGGAGATGTCGAACGTACCGCCGCCGAGATCGAACACGGCCACTTTGGAGTTCTTATGTTTTTTGTCGAGGCCGTACGCCAACGCCGCCGCGGTCGGTTCGTTCACGATCCGGCGAACAGTCAATCCGGCAATCTCGCCCGCTTCTTTCGTTGCCTGCCGCTGTGCATCGTTAAAATAGGCCGGCACGGTGATCACCGCTTCCGTCACTTTTTGGCCGAGATAATCTTCGGCCGTCTGTTTCATTTTTTGCAGTACCATCGCCGAAATTTCCGGGGGTGAATAGACGCGGTCGCTGATTTTCACGCGCGCCGTATTGTTGTCCCCCGTGACCACTTCGTACGGAACAAGTTTCATCTCTTCGTTCACTTCGTTCATAAACCGTCCCATAAACCGCTTGATCGAGTAGACGGTGTTTTTGGAATTGGTGACCGCCTGGCGTTTTGCCGCTTGACCCACCAATCGTTCGCCGTTTTTTGCAAAAGCGACGATGGACGGCGTCGTGCGTGCCCCTTCGGAATTGGCAATCACCACCGGTTCGTTTCCTTCCATCACCGAAACAACCGAATTTGTCGTCCCGAGATCGATGCCGATAATTTTTCCAGCCATAATCATTGATCCTTTATAATAGTGTTATTCTGTTTGAGAGAAATTACCCCTTCCTCTGCAACCTTCATGCCATGAAAAAAACCCTTAAATGATCAAATATTCGAGCATTGGAAATTTTTACACGATAGTATATGCCATATTGTCGCTCTTATTTCACATAAATTGACAATTTGCAGGTAATATTGTCAGGTGTGAATTTCAATGGAAAACTTGACAAACGGCATTAGGTTTGATTACTTTCAAAAGCAAAAACGTGTTGGACCAAAAGAGCATATCGAGCGGACTTCAGACGAGAACATTCGGTAAAACGGTGTTCAGTTTTGATACGATCGATTCCACCAATACGTTCGCCAAGACAGTAACCGGAAGCGGCGAATCATTGCACGGAGCGATTGTTATTGCCGAGGAACAGTCCGCCGGCCGGGGACGACAACAGCGATCGTGGGTCTCCCCCCGGGAAAAGAACTTATTGTTTTCCGTGATCTTGATGCCGGATCTCTCTCCGGAAAAACTCGCACTGCTGCCGCTGGCGGGTTCGCTGGCGGTCGCCGATGCCATTGAGACGATCAGCAGTCTTTCTGCAACATGCAAATGGCCGAACGATGTGCTGATCAACGGGAAAAAAGTGTGCGGCATGCTGCTCGAATCGACGGCGACCGCCGAAGGGATCGGGCGTGTGGTGCTCGGGATCGGTGTCAATGTCAATCAAGAGGAGTTCCCGGCGGAACTCACGCACAAAGCAACGTCGTTGATGATCGAATCGGGCCGGAGTGTCGACCGCATCTCTTTGCTCCGGCAGATTCTTCTGGAATTGGAATTGCGGTACGAACAGCTCGCGGCCTACCCGCCGGAGCGGCTCCTGAGCGATTGGAAAATGAAGGCGCTATTGTTCGGGAAAAAAATAACCGTGCTGGAACATCAGCATCCGTATCCCGCCACGGCGATTGATCTGGCGATGGACGGGAGTTTGATCATCGAAACGGCGGACGGACAACGGAAGAATATTTTTGCCGCCGACGTCAGTCTAACGTATCCGTAACATTCACTGTTTTCTCCAACGATGCGGAAATAAGGACCTCTCATGATTCTTGCCATTGATATCGGAAACACGCACACCGTTATTGGAATTTACAACGGCAGCAAACTGCTCGGCGATTGGCGCGTGACCAGTTTTGTCACCCGCACGGAAGATGAATTCGGCGCGCTGGTGAAACAATTTTGCACGGATGCCAAAGTGCCGCTGAAAAAAATCGCACAAATCGGCATCGCCTCCGTCGTTCCGAACTTGACGGATGTCTGCGTCAAAATGTCCCGCAAATATTTCCATCTGGAACCGATCGTCGTTTCCTCGGATCTCGATCTCGGCATCACCGTCCTCTATGACGATCCGCGTGCCGTAGGTGCAGACCGATTGTGCAATGCCGTGGCCGGATTCGCGAAGTATCGCGGACCGCTGGTGATCGTCGATTTCGGCACTGCAACGACATTTGATGTCGTTTCGAAGACCGGCGAATACCTCGGCGGCGTCATCACAGCGGGAATCGAAACATCATCCGGCGAACTGCACCGGCGGGCGGCAAAACTCCCGAAGATCGATCTGAAATTCCCCGAACGGGTGATCGGCAAGAACACCGTGGAAAGTATGCAGGCAGGAATATTATACGGGGCGCTCGATTCCATGGAAACGATGATTCGCCGGATCTCCAAAGAACTGGATGATTATCCGACGGTGATTGCCACCGGCGGCTTTTCGGAAACGATGAAAAAGCAGTCGAAAGTGATCAACAAACATGAACCGACGCTCGTGCTGGACGGAATCCGGTTGATCGTGGAACGGGTGGAAAAGCGGAAGAAAAAGAAGAAATGAACGTATTGTCCCGCCGTTCACCGGCAGCGGGGTTATTTCATGCCGAACATTTGAACGGACATCTGCGCGAAGGCGATCAACTCGTTGAAAAAGATCCCGAAGTACAGCGTGGGAACCAAGAGCGACAGCAGAATGATCTTTTGCGCAAGCGGGTAGTTCAACATGTGATCGGGAGTATATTCATGCTCCCGCAGGAACATGTTGCGGATGATACGGACGTAGTAATAGAGCGAGACAACACTGTTGATCACGCCGATCACGGCGATGACGATCATTTTTGCGTTGATCAATGAGAGGAAGATCATCCACTTTCCGATGAATCCCGCCGTCGGCGGCAAACCGGTCAGCGAGATCAAAAATATCGCCAGCGCCACCGACAACAACGGCACCCTCTTTCCCAATCCTTTATAATCATCGATATGTTCGCTGTTGATCTTGTTGGCGATGAGAACGACCACATAAAATGCGCCGAGATTCATAAAGAGGTACACGGCAAAATATACCAGCACGGCGGCGAATCCATCGTTGCTCAACACCACCAACCCCAGCATCATATATCCCGCCTGCGCGATACTCGAATAGGCAAGCATCCGCTTCACGTTGTCCTGCCATAACGCGACAAGATTGCCCAGCGTCATTGTCAGCACCGACAGGATGATCAATGCTTTTTGCAGAAATACTCCGTCGATAAAAGCCCAGGACCCCGCCGGCAGTCCGGCCGCCGATGTATCGGTGAACATCACGGTGAATGCCCGCATCATCATGCCAAATCCGGCCGCTTTGGACGCGACGGAAAGGAACGCCGTGACCGGCGTGGCCGCCCCTTCATACACATCGGGTGTCCAATAATGGAACGGTACGGCGGAGATCTTATAACCGAAACCGACGAGGATAAACAGCGTCGACACGATTAATGCAAGTCCGCTCGTACTCCCCTGCATCAACACCTGATTGATTCCGGTCAACTGGAGTGTTCCCGTCAAACCGTACACGATGGAAATTCCGTACAACATCACGCCGGAAGAAAATGCGCCGTAGAGCAGGTATTTCAGGGACGCTTCGGAAGAATCTTTTGCTTTTCGGGTAAATCCGGCCGCCACGTACGAGGTCAGCGAGGTCAATTCCAGTGCGAGATACATCATCAGCAAATTCGACGCGCTGACCATCAGCATCAAACCCGCCGTCATGGAAAGTACCAGAAAATAATATTCGCCCTGCGTCTTCCGTTCTTCGGTGATCTCGTTGGCGTGACCGGACATCAGCACGACGACGATGGCCGATAAAAGGATGATAACTTTAAAGAAGGTGGAGAAGGGATCGACATTCATCATTCCGTCGAAAGCGGAGGTCGTAACGCCAAACATTCCGGTCACCGTGAACAATGCACCGGCCAATCCGGCGACCGAAAAGATCATCGCCAGGCGATACGGCGTCCGGTCCGCGCGATGAACAAGCAGTGCGGCACACAATGTGACGACGACGATGATCTCCGGCAGAAGAAATCCGATATTCTGAAGTACTTTGTCCGACATACAATACCTGCGTTATTGCGCCGTCGCACCGGCATTCACAAAATCCACCAGCGTATTCGCCGAAGTGGTCATCACATCCAGCATCAGTGTGGGATACACCCCCAGAAGGATGACGATGATCGCGAGGGGGACCAGCATCACCAACTCTCGCGTGTTCATGTCGGTCAGGCCGTTCCATTTTTCCGGCAGCGTGCCGAGAAACACCCGCTGGAGTGTCCACAACATATAACCTGCTGTCAAGACGATACCGAACGCAGAAGCAATCGTCAGCCAGCGGAACGCCTGGAATGCACCGAGGAAAGAAAATGCCTCGGAGATAAATCCGCTTAAGCCCGGCAAACCGATGGCGGCGAAGAAGGCAATCACCATAACGCCGGCATACCGGGGCATTTTGTTCATCAATCCGCCGAAGTCATCCAATCCGCGCGTGTGCGTGCGATCGTAAATCACGCCGACGATTAAAAAGAGCATGGCCGTGATGGTGCCGTGATTAAACATTTGCAGCATTGCGCCGAGCATTCCCTGCGTATTCATCGCCGCCATTCCCAACACAACGATCCCCATATGGCTCACGGAGGAATATGCGATCAATT
>CAZRWF010000053.1:9910-19663 GCA_964603685.1 uncultured Chitinophagaceae bacterium | reverse complement strand
GAACAGCGGCGGTATCCGGAAGGAAATGCTGGCCGGACCGATCCGAGTCCGCGATCTGTGGGAAATCAGTCCGTTCGGCAACACGCTCGTCACCTTTACCGTCACCGGCGACGTTTTGCGGAGCATGATCCAGCATCAAGTGAAGCTGAACGACGATTTCTGTCAGGTATCGGGTATGACCGTCACTTTTCGGAACCGCAACGGCGAACGATCGCTTCATAACCTGAAAGTCCAGCAATCGCTCGTCCGGGACACGCAACGGTATACCGTCGTCACGAACAATTATGTCGCCTCACAATCGAAAAAATATTTCGGGATCGAACTGACTCCCGCAGAGATCACGCCGCTGAATGTCACCGACCGGGATGTGTTAATCGCCGCCGTCAAGCGACAACAACGTGTCTCTTCCGCCGTGGAAGGGCGCATCACCGAAACCGAAGAATGAACATTTTCCGCCGACGATTAATCCTTCTTGCCGCGGCAATGCTGACCGTCGCCGCCGCATGCAAGGATTCCACGACCGAAACGATCACGGATATCAACGCGATCGTCTTTCCGGAAACGAATATCGACTATTACAAGAAGATCCAGCCGGTCTTCAACATCGGATGTACGAACAGCGGCTGTCACTCCATGGCGGACAAAGCGGGAAACCTGGACCTTTCCGATTATTTCGGTTTGCGGCAGCGGTTTTTCGATGTGGTGATCGTGCGTGATACGGTGAACAGCCGGTTGATCTGGTATATTGACGGGCGTCAGCCGTCGCCGACGTGGCATCGGCCATTGAATCCCAATCAAGTGAAAGGATTTAAAACGTGGATCATGGAAGGTGCGACCGACACGATCAAGGAAGCGTCGGCCGCTTCCGCACCGCACTGATGTTACGGTGAAAGGATTTTTAGCAGGTCTTTTTCGAGCGATTCCACCGGACGTTCGACAATTCTCCCCCTCTCTTTTCCCCCTTTTTTCACGATGAGTGTCGGCACTCGTTGAATGTTGTACCGCTCCGTTGTCCCCTCATTGCTTTTTTTCGACCGGTCCACGCCGAAGTGAAATACCTCGTCGCTGTCGATTTTCAGAAGATCGAATATTTTATACAAGTGCGGAACTTCCCGTTTCGAATCGGCACACCAGGTTCCGAGGATCAACACAAACTCCGCATCGTCGACCAACGGTCCCAACCGTGCGATGGTTCCGGAATCCGGCTGATAGGAATCATAATTGGCGGAATACCAGTACAACGCACTGTCCGCTGCCAGATCATTCCGTGAAAATATTCCGGTATAGACCTTATTTCCTCCCGGTTCCTGCGTGACGGTGAAGGATTGCTGTGCGGAACACGTACCGGTGAGTACGGCGCAGAAAAAAAGGGCGAATAGGCGCAGACTATTCATTCGATGTCCCTTTAATCAGCCGAACATCGCTCCCCCAAAACAATTTTGCGCGCAAAACGTCGTAATAACTCCGGTCGCTCCGTTTCACCAATTTTACGACATGATCCGCCGCAGAGACAAAAACGTTCGTCGGCGGTGTGACGATCCGCTCCACTTGTCCGTCCGCCGTGATGCGCGATTCGTTGGAGAGATGTTCCACGACGATACGGATCATGCTGGATTGCGGCACAATGACGGTGCGTGCGGAGAGCGAATGCGGCGAGATCGGCTGGATCAGGATTACGCCCGTCGTCGGGGCGATGATCGGTCCCCCGGCCGCCAGAGAGTAGGCGGTCGAACCGGTCGGCGTGGCAAGGATGATCCCATCCCCGGAATAACTGATCAGGTAGTCGTCGTCCACATAGACCGAAATATGAATCAGCCGGGATGAACTGCCGTTGTCGATCACCACGTCGTTTAGGGAGATCAGTTCATCTTTCCCTTTTTCGATTTTCGTTTTCAACAACATCCGTTCTTCGATCACGTTCAATCCGTTCACGATATCGTGCACAAACAGATCGAGCTCGTTTAACGATGCCTCCGCCATAAATCCCAGTTTACCGAGATTCACCCCGAGGATCGGCACTTCGGAACGACCCACCATCCGGGCAGCGGAAAGAATCGTTCCATCGCCGCCGAAGGCCACGATATAATCGCTCTCTTCCACGAGAGTCTCTCCCGGCAGAAATTGCAGCGACCGGAAAACATCCGACTGTCGTTCGGACAAATCGTCCGCTAGGTCCGAATGAAAAAAACATTCGATCGGATATTTGGCACACGAACGGAGGAGGACCTCGACCGCTGCCGCGAGCGAAACATGGGAACGATTACCGACGACTCCGAAGGTCATTGTTTTTCTTTCGCTTTTTCATCGACGTAGTTGAGTTTTAATTCGCTGATCACCGTCGCAACGAACCGCTCTTCCTCCGCCGAAAGATTTCCGGCGGTTTTCTGTTTCAGCATATCGAGCATTTCGATCGTCATTTCCGCCTGCGGAAGGTTCCGATCAATCGCTTCGGTTGCGGGATTTTTCATTTTTCCCATATGCATCAGTGCGGCTCCGTGCAAGGAGGAGATCAGCTGGACGAAGAGCATTTGTTCTTTTTCTTTCTGTTCCATGGTATACCGTTTTTTATTGTTACTGAGATCGTTTGTGGACCAGAACCGGCGATGTCTGCCGTTCCCACACTTTGGCATATTTCGTCAGGACATAGGCGGAGGAAAACAGGGCAAGGAGCAAACCTTCCTTTCCGTCCAAAAATCCGCGTCGAAAAACATACATTTTCAAGAACTGCCACAGCGGACGAATAAACAGATCCGCGGAAGAAAATTTTTTTCCCCGGCTCACGCGTTCCTCCGCGGCCAATGTTGTGTACCGGTTAAATTTGGAAAAATAATGGCCGATCGTCGGATCGGTCCAATGCAACAGATCGTGAGTCAATGTACCGGTCTCTCCCTCGACGATCAATCCTTCGTGGACCGCGTTATCGTTAAACCGTGCCCGTCCTTTATGAAACAACCTGGTCACTCTTCCCGGATACCACCCCGAATGCCGGATCCAGCGGCCGAGGAAATATGCCCGCCGGGCAACGGTAAACGCACCGGCCGACGGCTGCCGTTCTACTGTTTCTCGGATCTCCGCCGCCAATTCCGGCAACACCCGCTCATCGGCATCGAGCCATAGCACCCAGTCATTTTTTGTTCGATCCACACCGAACTGTTTCGCCGCGGAAAATCCTTCCCACGGTCGGACGAATACTTTCTCCGTGAACCGCTGTGCGATCGTCACGGTCGCGTCGCTGCTTTCGGCATCCACCACAATGATATCGTCGCTGAAAAAACAACTGCGAAGGCATTCTTCAATGTTTGCCTCTTCATTTTTCGTAATCACGACCACCGAGATCCCGGTCATCGTCTCTCCTCCGCCGCCATCGTCCCCGCCGCAAACGACCATCCGACAATCGTCCAGACGAAGATCATTACTTCATGGTCCCCGAAATTCCATTCGAACATTCCGTTCACAGCAAAACCGGCGAACACCGCCAGCGATCCGAGCGCCACATTCCGGACGAAAGGATCATGTGAATATTTTCTCACCGTCGCCAATTGCGCCCGCATGATCGTCACGAAAAGGAACAGCACGGCCGACAATCCGACCGCACCGAGGGTGACCAGTAGATGGACGTAATTATTGTGAAGATGTCCTGCCGGTTCATCGCCGGTCGGTGTCCGGTACGTGAGATACGTTTGATACAGGTCAATATCACCGAACCCCAGCAGCGGTTTGTCCTTCCACATCGTGAAGCCGGTGGACCACATATTGAACCGGCCGACATTGGTGGAATTGTTCAAGTCTACGATACTTTTTGCCCGTTCCACCTGCTGTTCCGGTCCGAACAGGAAAAACAGAACGATCGCCGCCGCCAAAACGGCAAGCACCGTACGATACCGGACCACGCCGATCACGAACACGCCGGCGATCAATCCGAGCCAGGCGCTCCGCGTGTTTGTCAAAATGAGCGCCGTGAGAATCGGAATTATCATCGCGCCGAAATATTTTCGAACGCGAATGGGAGAATCCCGATCGATGATGAATGGAATCATCAGTACGGTGACGATCATCTTCAATCCGCCGGTCGTCATATAATGCTGGAATACGTACAGCCGTTCCGTCCCCTGCGTGATATGAAGAACGATCTCCGCAACGGAGAGAAACGCTACGGCACCCGTGAATATTTTTAATCCGCTGCGCAGACGCACTTTTTCCGTGAAGGCAACCGCCGTCGCGTAGACCATCACGATCAGCAGCAGCCGTTTGGAATTTTTTAACGCATCCATCGTCTGGTCGGAAAATGCCGCAGACAAAAATTCCGCCGCAATATAGGCAGCCACCGCTGCATCGATCGGAAGCCGCGGAATGATCCACGACCGTTCGCGAACGCAGAGGAGAATCAACAAACCGAAAATCACGGCCAACACGACGGACGCAGCCGCAATCGAGACGGAGATCAGCGATATCTCGGCGATGATGCACCAGGTGAGATATGTCCGGATCCGTTCGGCGGTGATCATTGATGCGCAAACTGCATGTCGTGAAGTTTTTTATACAATCCGTTCTTTTGCTTTAACAATTCCACATGCCGCCCTTCCTGAACGATTTTCCCCGCATCAAGCACGATAATCCTGTCCGCATTCCGGATGGTCGACAATCGGTGCGCGATAACGAACGACGTACGATTTTGCATCAACCGCTCCATCGCTTCCTGCACCAAAATTTCGCTTTCGGAATCGAGCGCCGATGTAGCTTCGTCGAAGATCATCACCGGCGGATTTTTCAACAGCGCCCGGGCGATGGACAACCGTTGACGCTGGCCGCCGGAGAGTTTGACGCCGCGATCCCCGATGATTGAGTCGAATCCCTGCGGCATCGCCTCGATGAACGAAAGCGCGTTCGCCGCCGTCGCCGCCGCGCGGATTTTTTCGATCGGACAATCCTCCAGTCCGTACGCGATGTTGTTCCGGACCGAATCATTGAACAGGATCGTTTCCTGCGTGACGATCCCGATCATCCCGCGGAGGGACTGCACATCGATATGGCGGATGTCAATTCCGTCAATGAGAATTTCGCCTTTCAGCACGTCGTAGAATCGCGGCAGAAGATCCACAAACGACGTTTTTCCGCTCCCGCTCGGGCCCACAAGCGCCAGCAACTCCCCTTTTCTCACGCGGACGCTGACATCCGTCAACACGGCGCGGTGCGTTCCGTCCTCCAGCGCATATCCGAACGACACGTTTTTATATTCAATCGCATCGGTAATTTCGGTCATCTTCACCGCAGTGGAGATGTTCTGAATGGCCGGTTTGGTATCCAGGATTTCGAAAATCCGTTTCCCGGCGGCGGAAAATTCCTGCAGCCGGTTGTTCACGCTCGCCAGTTCTTTCACCGGCGGCATTGTTTGAAAGATGACGAACAAAAATCCGAGAAACTCCGCCGGCTTCATTTCATAGGTGATCAACACCTGCTGGCCGCCGTACCAGATGATGATCGCACCCGCAAGGACGGAGAGCAGCTCCGTTGTCGGGGAGGACAAATTCCGCATCCGTGTCATCCGGAGGATCGTCCGGAAGTAACTTTCCGTTTCCCGCTGGAATTTTTTGTTTTCGAAATCTTCCATTGCAAACGCTTTCACCACCTTCACGTTTGAGATCGTCTCCTGCAGCACGGAGGTGATGTCGGCCATTTTTTCCTGCATCAACCGGCTTTGTTTGTGCAGGTAGACCGCAATGCTCGAGATGATCAGCAGGATCAGCGGAAAGACGATAAAGGACATCAGCGTCAGTTTCCAACTCAACGTGAATGCCATACCCAGAAACACGATCAACAGGAGCGGCTGTTTGATGATGGTGACGAAACTGGCGGAGATGCCGCTGTTCACCACGTTCACATCGTTCGTGACGCGGGAGATCAAATTTCCGGTCCGTTCATTCGTAAAGTAGCTCAGTGATAAGTTATGCAGATGTTCGTACAGCGCGTTCCGGATGTCTCGCATCAACCCTTGCTCCACTCTCGCCATGAGATAGGATTGCAAATAGTCGAAAAGATTTTTCATCAAAAAAACGAAGAAGATCAATCCGCAGATCTTAAAGAGGGCTTCATTTTTGGAGCCGGCAAAGAGGAAGGAACGAAGGGCATTTTCAACCACTTGTTTTACCGAAACGATCTCGTTCGGCACGAGTTGATTTTTCGGCGGTGTGGAAGTGCCGGAAACTTCGATCGGCGATTGATCGAAGAGCGTCTCCAACAGCGGAATCGTGAGATACACCGATGCGCCGCTGAACACCGACAGAAAAATGGTGCTGATGATGGACAAGGCGAGCGTACGCCAATACGGGCGGACGAAGACCAAAACACGGAAAAATATCTTCATGTCATTTTATCCCCCGATGAACCGCCGTTGTGCGGACGACGGTGACGAACGTGTTCCCATTCTTTGGCTTCCCGCACCATCACAAACAACGCTGAATAGAACGCGCGTAAAAACCTCCGGATACCGCCGAACGGCACCGGAGAAAAAAAATAGACCGTAAAAAATTCTTTCCACGGTGCGATCAGAACGGCGGAAAACTTCTTCGTCGTCGAAACCGACGTCGCGGTCCGGAGGTCCGTTTCCGCATTAATGTATTCCACCGTTTCGCCGATTGTTGTCAGCTCCGTTCCGTACCGACGGCCGGTATGTTCTTCCCTTGTCCGGTTATTTGACGACAAAGTTCACCAGTTTATTTTTCACGATCACTTCTTTGATGATCTGTTTCCCTTCCACATGCGATTGTACGTTCGCTTCCGTCATGGCGATCGAGCGCAATTCGGCTTCCGGCGTGTCCACCGCCGCCGGGAATTTCGCCCGGATTTTTCCGTTCACCTGAACGACGATCTCCACTTCGTTCTCCACCGTCAACGATTCATCGTATTGCACCCAGCGCGCGCCGGTAAAAATCGATCCGGTATTCCCCATCTTCTGCCACAATTCCTCGGCGATATGCGGAGCAAAGGGAGAAAGGATGATGACGAAATCCCGCATGAGAGTCCGGGGAAGCGACGGCTGCTTGTACGCTTCGTTGATGAAGATCATCATCTGGGCGATGGCCGTATTAAACCGGAGAGCCGGAATGTCGTCATTCACCTTTTTCACCGTTTGATGGAAAGTCCGGAGAAATTCCGGTGAGGGGGCAACGTCGGTCATCTGCGGATGTAATTCCCCTTCGTCGGTAACGTACAATCGCCAGACGCGATTGAGAAACCGGAACACACCTTCCACCCCTTTGGTACTCCACGGTTTCATCTCTTCGAGCGGCCCCATAAACATTTCGAACAACCGCAGCGCATCGGCGCCGTACTGTTTCGTCACATCGTCCGGATTGACGACGTTGCCGAGTGACTTCGACATTTTTTTGGAATTTTCACCGAGAATAATCCCTTGATGCCGCAGTTTCATGAATGGTTCGGGAGTGGTGACATAGCCGAGATCGAATAATACTTTGTTCCAAAATCGTGCATACATTAAATGAAGCACGGCATGTTCGGATCCGCCCACATAAAGATCGACCGGCATCCAATACTGCTGCTTTTCCCGGTCGCAAAAGATCGTGTCGTTGTGCGGATCGATGTACCGCAGATAATACCAGCAACTACCACCCCATTGCGGCATCGTGTTTGTCTCGCGCCGTCCTTTTTTGCCCGTCACCGGATCAGTGACGTTGACCCATTCCGTGGCCAGAGCCAGCGGGGATTCCGTTGTGCCGCTCGGCTGAAATTTTTCGAGATTCGGAAGGACAAGCGGCAATTCTTTTTCGGGAACGGCGGACATCGTCCCGTCATCCCAATGGATGATCGGAATCGGTTCTCCCCAATATCGCTGGCGGGAAAACAGCCAATCACGCAGTTTATAATTGATTTTTTTTCTGCCGATCCCTTTTGATTCGCACCAGCGAACAATGGTTTCGAACGCCGCGGAAAATGTTTTCCCATTCAGATCCACGTCGGCATTGGCGGAATGGACGGCAGGAGCATCCTTTGAAACGAACGGTGCATCATTCACGTCGTGCGGCGACTTCACCACTTCGACGATCGGCAGCGAAAAAGTTTTGGCAAATTCCCAATCCCGTTCATCATGCGCGGGAACGGCCATGATCGCACCGAACCCGTATCCCATCAACACGTAATCGGCAGTCCAGATCGGAATCGTCGACCCCGTCGCGGGATTGATGGCAAAGCCTCCGGTGAAAACGCCCGATTTGTTTTTATCCATTCCGCGGTCCAATTCGGATTTTACTGCGGCCGCTTTACGGTATGATTCCACCTGCTCGCGGTGTTCCGCTGTCGTCACCGCATCGATCATCGGATGTTCGGGGGCGAGGACCATATAAGTCGCGCCGAAGATCGTATCGGGACGGGTGGTGAAGATCCGGATTGTTTCCGAACTGCCGGCGACCGGAAAATCGATCTCCGCCCCTTCCGAGCGGCCGATCCAGTTTCGCTGCATCTCCACGGTCGACGCCGGCCAATCCAACGTCTCCGCATCTTCCAACAGGCGTTCACAATAGGCGGTAATGCGCATCATCCATTGTTTCATCGGACGCCGAACAACGGAGTACCCCTTTTCCGTCCACTCGTCCACCTCTTCATTCGCGAGTACGGTACCGAGTTGTTCGCACCAGTTTACGGGAATTTCCGCGATGTAGGCCAGACGAAAATCTTTCAGAACGTTTTGTCGTTCGAGTGCCGACTTCAATTTCCATCCGTCGGCAGTGAAACAACAGTCGTTATTTCCGCAATAGAGAGTGCAGTCGATCTTTGAACAGCCGTATTGTTCAAATTCGGCAGTCAGCTCGGCGATCGGTCTCGCTTTTTTTATCCGGAAATCGTACCACGAATCGAACATCTTTAAAAAGATCCATTGCGTCCACCGGTAATATTTCGGATCGGTGGTGTTCACTTCGCGGCTCCAGTCGTAACTGAGGCCGAGCATTTTGATCTGCCGGCGGAAGTTGTTGATATTCTCCTCCGTCGTCACGGAGGGATGGATGTTGGTCTGCATCGCATACCGTTCCGCGGGAAGTCCGAATGCATCCCATCCCATCGGATGGAGCACGTTCACGCCGTTCAATCGCTGATACCGGGTGAAGATATCGGTGGCGGTGTATCCTTCCGGATGGCCGACGTGGAGTCCCGCACCGCTGGGATACGGGAACATGTCGAGAACATACATTTTCTTTTTGGAGGGATCGATTTCCGTACGATAGGTCTGATGCTGCTCCCAGTACGCTTGCCACTTTTTTTCAATATCGGTAAAATGATAACTCATGCGATTATATTCTGCGATTCACCGTCTCGAGGAGGATGAAGTTTGATTAATGGATGTGCGACGGCACGTGATGATAATAAAAAAAATTGTACGGATTGTCCCCGCATCAATTCCTTTTTCCTGTTACGACTAAAAAATATTTGTGCTCCGAGTCGATCTCTTTCATTTTTCTGTTGAGCATCTTCAACGTATCCGCATGTACGCGGAGAAAATAGACCTGCTCCCCTTCTTTTCCCGGATTCAGTTCATAGACGGTCGCATCCTCGCCGCGATATTCCCATTTCAGCGTTCCGTATTTTCCGTGCGTGACGAATGCCTGATCTTCCTCTTGTTTGCCGAGATAAGCCTGTTTGAGAATGTACGGCGGTTCGGGATCGGAATAGTCAATCTTGAGTTCGAGACGTGTTTTGATTTCACTGCAATCGGCGCACGGCAGCGAACCTTCGTACACCAGCCAA
>CAZRWF010000053.1:0-9810 GCA_964603685.1 uncultured Chitinophagaceae bacterium | reverse complement strand
GTCATCCGCTGGCCGCGGGTGCGATTGCCGGCGCTCATGAACAGCGGTTCGGATTCTTTCGCGTTTGACCGGAACACGAGGTAACTTTTCAGCGCTTCTTTCGCATCGGTATGCAGAACGATCATTCGTTCCTTCGCGGTCATCCCTTTCATTTGCAGAGCGATGGTGAGTTGTCCTTTTTTGGCACGCACATCGCCGACGTCGGCGCGGATCAGTTCAATCTCGGAAAGTCCGTGCAGCACCATCAGTTTCACCACCGCAAAATCGCGGAAGCCGATCTCGTCCTTCCGTTCAATCGCCTGAATGAGCGATTGCACTTCCTGCGGCGAAATACTTTTGCGGGAATGCTGCGGATTCGGAGCGCCTCCTTTGACGGACCGTGCCGGATTGGAGGTCAATATTCCCCGTCCCATCAAAAAGTCAAAAAATTTCCGGACCGAAGAGAGGTACATTGTCACGGAAACGGGCGAAAGTTTCCGTTTTGTCAACAGGAATTTTTTATACCGTTCGATCTCCTTTGCCGAACATTCCAGTTCCGGTTCCTGGCGGACCCACCGCATAAATTCACGCAGCGTCCGTTCATACGTGCCGCGTGTTTCGGGATTCCGCCGCTGGAGATCGTTCACATAGTCCGAGTGGACCACAAGAAGCCGCTGCAGGGAAATGGTCTGTGGAGTGGAATGTTTCATCGTCCGTTATGCAAAATAGAGAAATCGAGGGTGATTCGCAATGCACGGTCCGTTCCGGTGGCAAGTCTGCGGCAGACAAAAAAAACTCCGTCGGATTGTTTCTTCCCGCACCGGTGAGTATCTTACAGCAAAAACATGAAAATATCCCCCCTTTCGGTCCGAACACCTCGGCCTGTTTTTTCTTCGTTGTTCGTTCTTCTGTTTTTCGCTTCCGTACCGGCTACATCCCAATGGCTCAAAATCGATTCGGTGTTCAGTCCGTTCGGCGTCACCGCGCAAAGTTTTTCCGCGCCGGTGTTCGCGGATCTCGACGATGACGGTGATTTTGATCTGATCGTCGGCAGCCTCGGCGCCAACAGAATAGAATATTTCCGGAATACGGGAACAAAAACGTCCCCCGTGTTCCGCCGCGACACTGCCATGTTCTCCTCCATTTACGCCAACGGATATCAATTTACGAATTCGGATTATCCGGCCGTGGGTGACCTAGATGCGGACGGCGATCTGGATCTGGTGATCAGCGGATTTCAAGGGATGCTGATGTACTGGAACACCGGCGATTCGGCGAATGCCCAATGGCAGCGCGATTCTTCATACTATTTCGACGTGAACAGTTATATCGGCACTGATCCAAAGCCGGTCTTCGGCGATCTCGACGGCGACGGCGATTTGGATCTCATCGTCGGCATCGGCGAATCGCTTTTGGGAGGACCGACCGCCGGAATAACGGTCGCATTCCGGAATAACGGGACAAAAGACAGTGCGCATTTTGTCAGCGACAATTCGCTCGTCACCGGCATTCCGGATGTCGGTTTGAATGCGTATCCCGCATTGAACGATTGGGACAACGACGGTGACCTTGATCTGGTGATGGGAAGAGATTTGCAGACGATGATCTATTACAAGAACACCGGATCGAAAGTTACACCGGCGTGGACCGCCACCGGCGGCATCGTCTCCGTCGTCGAATCATCCACGTACTGGAAAAATCCCACCCTTTGTGATCTCGACGGCGATGCCGATTATGACCTGATCTATGGAACATCGGACGGATCGATGTACTTTTACCAGAATGTCGGGTCCGTCTCCACACCGTCGATTCAATGGAACAGTTCCTATTTCCAGATGATTCGCATCAACGGCGGCGCCTCCACCACATCGCTGGCGGATTACGATAAGGATGGCGATTTGGACCTCCTGAGCGGAGATTGGCTGGGGGGCGTTCAATATTTCCGGAATGACGGAACATCCGCTCAGCCGAAGTTCGTGAAGACGACCGCCCCTTTCACCTCCATCGACGCCGGCTCATACAGCTCGCCGAAATTTATCGATATCGACAACGACGGAGATGTGGACATCGTGGCGGGCGAATTGCTCGGGACGATCAAATATTACGTTAATACCAACGGATCGTTCAGTGCAAACACGACGGTCTTTGCCGGAATCGATGTCGGATACCGGAGCGCACCGGGATTCGTCGACATCAATAACGACGGAAACATCGACATGCTTGTCGGCGCGGAAGAATCGGCGAAATTTCAGTTTTACGGCAACAGCGGCAGCAATACGTTCCTCCCCGACAATTCTTTGTTCAGCGGCGTCACCTTCGCCCGCAACGCACATCCCCATTTTTCGGATATGGATAATGACGGCGACGCCGACCTGTTGCTCGGAACCAGCAGCGGCACGATCTATTATTATGAAAATACCGGTGACAAATCTTTCCCTTCCTGGAAGCGGAATGATGCATTCTTCAGCGGCGTAAAGGTTCCGCAGGACGCCGCGCCGGTCACGGCGGATCTTGATGGCGACGGGAAAAAGGACTTGATCGTGGGGGAATACAGCGGGAATTTTTCGTTCTATAAAAACGTCATTCCGACCTCCGCTCCGAGACCAGAACGATTGACACCGGATTATTTTTCGCTCGAACAAAATTATCCGAATCCGTTCAATCCTGCCACGACTATTTCGTTCACCGTCGATCACTCCGCGGAGGGCCGGATCACCGAACTTTCCGTTTTCGATCTTCTCGGCAAAAAATTGGCAACCTTGGTCCGCCGGCCTCTTCGTGCGGGACGGTACACCGTTACCTGGAGCGGCATCGATCATCCCACCGGAATATATTTGTACCGGTTGTCTTCCGGATCTTTTTCGGAAACAAAAAAAATGTTATTGGTTAAATGAGCATCCACCCACCGCCCGACGCGAAAGTGAGGCGTTTAATGCTTCGTGTCTTCGCAACAAAGTATGTGTGCGGATTTCTAATGTTACTCTTTCTCTCGGTGAACGGATGCGGAAGATCGTCCGCCACCACAGAGATCGAATTTTGGACTCTGCAGCTGTCACCGACTTTTTCCTCCTATATCCGGGAAGCGATCGCGGAGTATGAACGGACACATCCCGGTGTTTCCATCCGATGGGTGGATGTGCCGTACGATGCCGCGATTCAAAAACTTCTCTCCTCCGCCATTGCGGGAAATGCTCCGGACGTGGTGAATCTCTCCGCCGATTTTTTGGCAAAGTTCCACGGCATGAATGCACTCGTCGACCTGCGCGCACCGGTCGCAGCGGCGGGATTCACCTATCTGCCGAATGCGTTGGATCTCTGCACGTTCAACGAGGCCATTGTCGCCGTGCCGTGGTATTTGAATACGTACGTGGCAATCTACAACAAGGAACTGCTCGCCGCCGCCGGATTTTCGGAATCGGATGTACCGGCAACGTTCTCTGCATTGACGTCGTTCATTCGTGAATATAAAGACCGCACAGGACGGTTCGCCGTGTTTTGGAATATCGGCAAAGACAGTTACCTGCCGATGATGTTGGGATCCGAAGGGGTCGCGATGACCGATTCCGCCATGACGAGAGCAACGTTTAATTCCGCCCGCGGCATCCAATTGATCGACGAATGGGTCCGGCTGTATCGCGAAGGATATTTGCAGAGCGAGTCGATCATGAAACCGGGTTCCGCCATCGTGGAATCGTATCAATCGGGAAATGTCGCTCTCATTCTCACGGGTCCGGTCTTTCTTCAACGGATCGCAACGAATGCGCCGAACATATATTCCCAAACAGGGATTTCTCCCGCTATCGTCGGCGCGACGGGAAAACATGAATTGGCCGCCATGTCTCTCTCCGTCCTTTCTTCCAGCCGTTCACCGGAGATTGCCGCCGATTTTGCACTGTTTATGACCGATCCGCAGCGGCAGCTCGCATTTAGTAAAATGACCACAACATTCCCTTCCGTACAGGAAGCGCTCGCCGATTCATTTTTTACCGTAAACGACAGATCACTGACGGCGTCTGCACGATCGATCGGAATTCGTCAGCTCCCCACCGCAACGCGTCTGCGACATCATCTTCTGCATGAGGATGTCGACGAACTGCGGGACATTTTCGACGAAGCGGTTCAAAAAGCATGCCTCGGTTCTCTCTCCACCGCCGAAGCAATGAATGCCGCTGCGGCCGAATGGAACAGGATACTCGCACGATGAGAATACCGGCTCCATATCTTTTTCTTCTCCCGGCAATGGCGGTAATCGGCTATTTTGCGATTGTGCCGATGGTTCAGATTGTTTGTTACAGCATGCTGGAATATTCCTTCTTCGGCGAACATACATTCGTCGGTCCGGCACAATATCTCCGCCTCTTTCAGGATCAGCACTTTTGGCGGACGCTCCTCAATTCGTTATTGTTCACCGCGGTGACGCCGCTGCTGATGGCACTGTCGTTGTTCCTCGCATTGGCGGTCCGTTCGACGGCGGCCTCTTCTTCCGTTCTGCGGCTCATTTTTTTTCTGCCGGTCATCACGCCGGTCGTCGCCGTCGGCATTATGTGGAAGTGGATTTTTACGGAAGAGACCGGCCTGCTCAATTATTTGCTCGGCACATTCGGCATCGGACCGGTTCCGTGGCTGTCGCACTATCCTACCAACATGGCAAGCGTTATGATCGTCACCCTGTGGCGCGGTTTCGGATATTATATGGTGATTTTTTTGGCGGGACTTGCGCTGCTCCCTAAGGAGATGGAAGAAGCGAGCCGGTTGGACGGCGTATCGCCGATGCAAAACTTTCTCTATATCGTACTCCCTAATTTACGGCCGACGGTGTTGTTCGTTCTGGTCGTGTCGTCCGCCTCCGCCATAAAACTGTTCACCGAATTGTATGTGTTGATTCCGGGGGCGCCGATCGACAATAAAACGATTGTGTCGTATCTCTACCGGCAATCCTTCGAACGATTCGATTTTGGGTACGGTTCGGCGATCGCCGTGGTTCTCTTCGCGCTGACATTCGTTTTTTCCTACACGCACGTGCGTTTGATGGAGGAACGGACATGAGCACGGTCCGGAAAGTATTGTTGGTTGGAACGGCGGTGACCGCCCTGTTTCCTTTTCTGTGGTTGATCGCCACCTCCTTAAAGGGAGCGGAAGAAATTTTCGCCATCCCCCCGTCCGTGATTCCGGACCGTTTCGTATGGGAAAATTATTCGGGACTATGGAATGCCGTACCGCTCGGTCGATATTTCTTCAACACCATAACCGTCACCGTTTCGGCGGTCGTACTGCAAATAGTGTTCTCATCAATGGCAGGATTCGCTTTGGCCCGGTACCGGTTTCGCGGACGGCGGCTCGTCTTCCTTGCGGTGATCGCCGGATTTCTCATTCCGAAAGAGGTGATCATCCTCCCCGTCTATGCATCGATCCTCCGTTTACAGTTGGCCGATTCGTTGTTCGGCGTGATTCTCCCCTTTGCGGTGGAGGGATTCGGAATATTTTTAATGCGGCAGGCCTTTCTGGCCGTCCCCCGGGAGATCGAAGAAGCGGGGATCATGGACGGAGCGTCGCCGTTCCGTTTATGGTGGAATGTGATGGCGCCGATGACAAAACCGGCGATGGCAACACTCGCGATTTTTACGTTTATTGGGGTGTGGGGTGATTTTCTCTGGCCGCTCGTCGTGCTGAAAAGCCCCGAACAATTTACGCTGCAGGTCGGATTGTCCTACCTCACCGGCACATTCGTGGATAATTTCCGGTATGTGGCGGCAGGAGCCGTTCTGACCATCGTGCCGGTCTTCGCCGTGTTTGTGTGGATGCAAAAATATTTTGAACGGGGAATTTTCGCCGGTTCGGAAAAATGATTCACTATCGTCGAGGTCGTATGAAATTGATCGCCGCTCTTCTTTTCGTTTTCGGAATTCTCCCGGCACAGCACGGACTGCTGAAACAGCGGTACCTCTCCGAACTCCAACGGATCGTTTCCGGTGCGGATGCGGTCGTCGGATATTCGATTAAAGATCTCCGGACCGGGGAATCATTCGTTTGGAACGACAAAGAAATTTTCCCGACCGCCAGTTCGATAAAATTGATCATCCTCGCGGAGGTCTATCGACAGGCAGCCGCAGGGAAATTTGCTCTCACCGATGTCCGTCCCCTCTCCCCTTCGGCGCAGGTCGGCGGAAGCGGAGTCCTGTCGATGCTGACACCCGGAACGGTATCGCTTTCCATCCGGGACTACGGCGTGTTGATGATCAACATCAGCGACAATTCCGCCACAAACATGCTCATCGGCCTTACCGGAATGCAAAATATCAATTCCTTCGCCGCTTCGCTCGGCTGTTCCACCCTCACGCTGCAGCGTGTGATGATGGATCTTCAGGCGGCGAAAGAAGACCGGGAAAACATCGGCACACCGGCGGACTTTACGACGCTGCTGGAAAAGTTGTACCGCGAAGAGTTGGTCTCGAAAGAGGCCAGCCGGGACATGCTGTCGATCCTCTCCCTGGAAAAAAGCGGCCCGATCAACAGCGGCGTCCCCGAAGGAATTCGAATCGCCGGAAAAAGCGGTGAGATCGACGGAACGCGGTGCGATGTCGCCATCGTGTATCTGCGCAACAATCCGTATATCATCTCCGTGATGACGAAATTGCTTCCCGATGCGGCCGAAGGAAACCGGATTATCACCGAAATCTCCCGCGCCACCTACAATTTTCTGGAGCGGAAAACAAATTCCAACAAATACGGACGGCGGATACCGCAATGAGGTCAATCGCGCGCGCCTTTTCTTCCGTTTTTTCCGACGACGAATGGTTCAACAAAGTTCTCGTCGGAGGATTGTATCTTCTGCTCATCCCGTTCGGCATCGGCCTGGTGATGGTGAACGGATATTTTGCAATGTTTGCCGCCGGCCGGGCAGCCGGTGAACGTTCGATGCCGTTGTGGAGGAATTTCAGCTCGTTGTTCCGGGCAGGACTTCCGTCGGGATTTATTTCCTTGATCGTATCGTACGCGAGCGTGATATCCGCTGTGATTCTGATTCCTTCCTTTTCGCTTTTTCACGTGATCGGATTGATGACCCTCTTGCTCAGCATCAACTCGGTTTTCGTCGTCCGCCGGATCCGATGGAGCGGCTTGTTAATGTCGACAGTGATGCTTCTTCTGGCGGTCTCGTTTGGCTGGATGTGGATAGTCGTCGGCTGGCCGCTGCTGATCTTTCTCGCAACGCTGGTGCAGATCTCTCTGTTGACGGAACGCTGATTTATTTTTCCAACCATTCCTGTTTAAGCCGGAGCAGTTCCTCTTCCGGAAACCTCGGCGCCGCATACATCCCTTTCGCCTGACGCTGCCGCATCGCTTCGTAGATCGTTACCGCGCACGCGACGGAGACGTTCAAACTTTGGATCATCCCCATCATCGGAATAAACACGGTGGCATCGGCGTTCGCCGCCGCTTCATCGGACACACCGGCATGTTCGTTACCGAATACGAATGCCGTCGGAACCGTCAGATCAAAATCGTACAACTGTTTCGCCGCCGTATCCAATTTCGTCGCGAGAATCTGAAATCCCCGGGACCGGAGATGGGCGTAACAATCGGCGGTGGTAGCGTGTTTCTGTCGGCCGATCCACTTATTGGCGCTTGACGAACTTTTGCTACCGATCTTCGGAAACTTCTGAGTCGTGTAGAGAAGATGGACTTCGGCGATCCCCACCGCGTCGGCGGAACGGAACATGGCACTCACATTGTGCGGATCATGGATGTTTTCCATGACAATCGTCAGGTCGGGTTGGCGGCGTTCCAGCACGCTGTTGATCTTGTTTACACGTCGTTCGTGTTTCATGAGATTGTGCTTTCCGGGTCCGCAGCGGACCGGTCATTCACTGACGAGGATCGGTTCATTTTTTTTCGAATCATATTGCAGGATGAGAATGGCCGCGATCACGAACACGGCGCCGACGATCTGCACCGGGCCCATACGGCCGTCCAACAGCAGCCATTCCGAGACGATCGCCACGACCGGTTCCAGTGTGCTGATGATGATCGCTTTGCTGGATTGGATATGGTGCAATCCGTAATAATACAATGAATACGGTATGAGAATGGAAATCAACGCAATCACCCCGAACACTCCCCAATCCTCCGCCGAATAGTCCGCACGGATAATCTCCATCGGCGTATTGACGAATCCCCAAAACAGCGTGGCGGCACCCAGCAGATAAATCAATCCGGTCCAGATGGAATATTTTTCCGTCAGCTTTTTGCCGCTGATGTTGAAGATGGAAAATGACACCGCTGCGAGAAGGGCGAAGATAATTCCGGTCCGCGTTCCCTGCAGCACGTCCGGATCGAATGCTCCGATCGCCAGGACGATGCCGGTGACCGACAATATGAGTGCGCTGATTTTGGCCGCCGTTACTTTCTCCCGTTGAAACATCACGGTGTATACCATCACCATGATCGGCGCGGTGTACTGGACGAGGATGGAAGTGGAAACGTTCGATTCCTTGATCGCCGCATAATAAAAATAGTTGGAACCGGCGACGCCGAGAATTCCCACGATGAAAAAATGCGGGACATCCTTCAACCGGAATGTGAGCAAGGAACGGTTGACAGAAAGGAAAAAAAGGAAAAGAACGGCAAACGAAAGCGTCACCCGCATTTGTACGAGAATCAGCGGTTCGTAAGCGTTGTTAAAGAAGATTTTGGCAACGGAGGCGGCCACTCCCCAGCAGACAGCGGCGAGCGAGATGGCGATGTACCCGCGCAGATGGTTCATTGAACGGGACTCTCCCCCGCATCATCCGCTTTGACGCGATAATACTCCGCCAGATCCGTATCGCCGGCCGCATGATACAACACGGCAAGGCGAAGGCAGATATTTTTTTTGTTCGGTACGAACTCGTACCCCACTTTCAGGAATTCGATCAATTGTTTGGCGGGAGGAATATCAAGGTCGGGATTGTAACAATCGCAGGCATCGAGATACGGATCGGCTTCATCCGGTCGGATGGCGGCGGCCTTTTGATAATAACTGACCGCCAATTCGTAATTGTCCTTCTTGCCGAACAGAACTTCGAAAATATTTGCGAGCCACATATACACATCATACGCAAGATGCCGGTACTGCCGCGCCAGCTTTTCGCCGAACAGAATCAACTCATCCGATCCGAGCGAATCATTCCAAAAAAGAATGCGGTATAATTCCACGTCATCGATCCCCTGTTTGATGGCGGAATCGAAGGCGTCGAAGAGCTCGTTGAAGTTCTTCGACTCATTGAAGATATGCCGTATTTCGGTCCGGGTGAGCATCGGGACTAATCGCATGAACGATAGAACGATGGAACGATGGAACGATGACTAATCGATATTACGACACGAAAATAGCGAATGGCGTACGGAGAAGCAATAATAGGAAACGCGGAGAGACCAAAGTTCAAACGTGCGGCTTATTCTTCCGGAAGCGATGGACGATCCGTCTCATCCAACAATCGCCGGTCCATTCCATTTCCGGAACATCCAGCGTCGTCGATCACCGGTCCGTCATTTTATTAACAGCATCTTCCGGTTCACCGTGATGCCGCCCGCGGTTAATCGGACAAGATATACGCCGCTCGCGACCGTGCTGCCATCGAATTGCCGGTAATGAACCGTTCCGCCGGTGAGTTCGCCGTTGTGCAGAACCGAAACAACGCGTCCGAGCAGATCATACACGATCAGGGATGATTCACCCGATGCCGGGAGCGAAAACGGAATGGTCGTTACCGGATTAAAAGGATTGGGAAAATTCTGGCCTAAGGAGATCGACGCGGGCAGATTGGCCGGCGGTCGGACCGACGTCACCGGCGA
>CAZRWF010000052.1:0-19887 GCA_964603685.1 uncultured Chitinophagaceae bacterium | reverse complement strand
CCGGTTAAGCATGCTCGAAAGCACCACCCGGATCGAAGCGCCGAAGATCCGCCGTCCTCTTCTCGATAAAAGTCTCATCGAAATGAAAGTGGATAAACTCCATGCGGCGCAGGTGAACAGCACCGTGTACAAGGGAAAAAACATCATCATCGGTGTGATCGACAGCGGCATCGACTGGAAACATCACGATTTCCGTTCGGATTCGGATACGACCAAAACGCGGATTCTTTTTCTGTGGGATCAGACCGATAACCGGAGCAATATCGGACCGGCCGGATTTAACTACGGTGCGGAATACGACGCGGCGGAGATCAATAACGAACTGGACGGGACACCGGCCGGATTTGTTCAAGAACAAGATTTTAGCGGACACGGTACGCATGTGGCCAGCACTGCGGCCGGTGACGGATCGGCTTCCGCCGGAAAATATACCGGCGTTGCGCCCGAGGCCGACCTGATTATCGTCAAAGCGGGGGACGACGGATTTTCCACCACCAATATTATCAACGGCATCACGTACATCCGGCAAAAAGCGGTTGCGGCCGGAAAACCTTTCGTCATCAACATGAGCCTGGGAGGACACGACGGTTCGCATGACGGAACGCAGTCCGAAGAGACCACGATTGATACGGAATTAAACGGAGCGACGGGTCGACAGATCGTCATCGCCGCGGGGAACGAAGGCTCCGACGCGATTTACGGCGGCGGAGCGCTGGCCAACGGGGCTTCAACAGAATTCCAATTCGTCATCCCGACGTATAGCGCCACAGCGGGAGCTTCCAACGATTATGCTGTCTTCACGCTTTGGTACAAAAACGGCGACAACTTCACGGTATCCGTAAAAACTCCGAACAATACCACTGTCACCGCCAATACCGGACAGACGGTACAAAATGGAACGGCAAACGGACATGTCCGCATCCTCAACAACAGCGGATTCGTCAATTCCAAAGGGGTGAAAGAGTGCGTCATTGAAGTGTTCGACAATCTCTCCAATACTCCTCCCACAGCCGGCACGTGGACAATCACCCTCACCGGCGGATCGATGCCGCAAGGGGGTGAATTCGATGTGTGGATCGCCGGATCGTCGATCTTCAGCAATGACGGCGATCCCGTAGAATTTACCAGCGGCCATACCTACACTAAATTGGTCGGCATGCCGGGAACGGCGGAAAGCGGCATCACCGTCGGTTCGTACGTGACGAAATGGGGATGGACGGCGATCGACGGATTCGGTTACGCCTATAACGGTACGGACAGAACGAATAACTTTTCGACATTCAGCAGTATGGGGCCGACACGCGACGGCCGACAAAAACCGGATGTGAGCGCTCCCGGCCAGGCAATCGGCGCCGCACGATCTGTTTCGGCATCCTTTTCTACCCCGGTACTTCTGGCGCCGCTCGGAAAATACGTGATAGAACAAGGAACGAGCATGGCCGCACCGCATGTGGCGGGATTGGTGGCATTGATGCTGCAGGCAAAACCGGCAATCACATCCGCTGCGATCCGCGCCGCACTTAATGCGACGGCGCGAAAGGATGCGTCCACCGGCGCCACAGTGAATGCACAATGGGGAAACGGCAAAGTGGACGCGCAGGCGGTGCTGCAAAATATTCTCTCCGTTCGGATGGAATCGGATCTGATTCCAGATCAGTTCGTTTTGCGCCAGAATTATCCGAATCCGTTCAATCCGTCGACGAACATCAGATTTTCCGTTCCGGTGTACGGCCGGGTTGCGGTGAAAGTGTTCTCGATTCTCGGCGAAGAGATCGCCACCGTTGTCGATGAAACGCTCTCTCCCGGAGAATATGCGGCACGCTTCGACGGTGCGAAACTGGCGAGTGGAATGTATTTCTATTCACTCACGGCCGGTTCCACGGCCATCACCAAAAAAATGTTGCTGATAAAATAGTATCCAATCAGCGTGCGAAGAAAAGAGATGGTGTTTCGGGGAAAATCTCTTACCTTTGCACTATGATGAGTATTGTCGATCGACTCTTCTCTTTTTTTTCAACCGCGGTACAACGGCGACTATTGATTTTTGCGATAGTCGCCGTTCCGTTTGTCGTCCATTCTTCGCCGTTCATTCTGCACCGCTGGTCCATTGATGCTCCGTGGATCCACACCGTTCGAAGCGTTCTGTTGATTGCGGCCGTGATTCCGTTGTTCTGTATTATCGGTTTCACCGCGATCCGATCATGGTCGGCCGATGGGCCGCTATTTGCGCTGAAACGGGGTCTGTTTCATTCCTTCGCCGTTGCGGCCCTGTTGACCCTCTTGGTCGTTCCGTCGGCGCTGGGAATCATGGGAGCAGGATATGCATTGATGAGTCAAGAACCGTTGTCGTTTTACGACGCCAGCGGACAACTCTATCAACGATTGCTGATGCCGGCTTTCGCCTATGCGATCGGCTTCCGCGGTCCCGTATTGTATCATCTTTTGAGCATTCTCCTCACCGTAAAGATTCTTTTCGTTATTCACATATTTTTTTCGCAGCGCGGAATCGCATTGACCACAATCGACCTGGTCTCGATCGGCACATCGAGTTTTCTCATCACGCAATTACAATCGCCGGGATATACGGAACCGCTGGCATTTCTCTTTCTTTTGCTGACGGTCACGGTCCGGGGGGACGCGTTGTTCCGCGCCGCGGCGGTGTTGCTGGCGGTACTCTCCCATGAAAGTATTATCGTAGCGGCTGCGGCCGTTGCGATCGTCTTTCATTCCCGGCAAGACCTTTACTGGATTGCGATGATCGGCGGCATGTACGGCGTTGTCTGGATCGCGAGTATGGGATTCGATCTCGGAGATATGTTGCTTATCCGTTCGGTGGGGGGACGAAACACGGCGGAGTGGTTGATCGAATATCCCGTGCGCGAGTTCCTCGGGCTTTTCTTCTCCATGAAGCTGCTGTGGCTTTTCATTTTCGTTGCGTGGCAACGACGGCCGCAGGAACGGAAGAATATAACTTTGTTACTGGTGCCGGGAATTGTTCTGACCCTTCTCGCCGTCGATACGAGCAGGATGGCCGGTTTCGGTTTTATGGCATTGCTGTTTTCCATATACCTCATCAAACAGCACGGGCTTTTATCGGATAAACAATTTGCCGCGATCTCGCTGTTTAACATTTGTGTTCCGGCAGTGTATGTCGGATTGAACTCCGGTATCGTCTACTTTGCCGGATTGTATCAATGGTTGATGTACGGCATTTATTTACGTTGACATGAAGATGTTTCGGACATATCGCGACCACTTCCTTCTGGTGCTCATCCTTCTGGCGGCCGTCGTGATGTATTCTCCGGTGATCGGATACCCGTTTACGAATTGGGACGACGATATCCACGTCACAAACAATCCGTCGATACATCAATTATCATGGTCGTCGGTGGCAGAACTTTTTCGTCCGACCGACCGGTATATGTACCATCCGCTGACGATGGTCTCCTACATGCTCGAATGGCATGTGGCCGGCCCGGATCCCTCGTTGTTCCATACCACCAATCTTTTATTACACTGTCTTAACATCATCGCACTATTTTTCCTTTTCCGAACGCTCCGGGCGAACGCGGCTCTTGCGCTGTTCGCCGTGGCTCTTTTCGCTCTTCATCCGCTGCAAGTGGAAAGTGTCGCCTGGATCTCGGCCCGGAAAGATCTTCTTTCTGTTTTTTTTCTCTTGATCTCGTTGCTCCTGTTCGTCCGCCGGCGGGAAAATTCATTCATGATGTTGTTACCGTCGCTGCTGGCCTTTATTGCCGCACTGTTGTCCAAACCGTCGGCCGTCGTCTTGCCGGGAGTGATCATGCTGCTGCAGCGTGCGTTGGAGAAAGAATGGCGCCGGGAATCGTTCGTACCGATCATTCCGTTCGCCGTTATTGCGGGTTTCTACACCATTTTTATCGCAAACACCGTGACATCACCGTCGGCGGCGCCGATGACGTTGTATCCGTTGTGGGAAAGGATCGTTTTGACGGTGTATGCCGCAGTGTCGTATCCGCTTCAATTCCTTGTTCCGATCGGATTATCGGCGAACTATGCCTATCCGGCATTGACCGAAGCACCGCTGCCGATGCGGTATTCTGTGACGGCGATGGCGGGTATTCTTGCGGCGTTGGGGGCCGTGTTGTTCCGCAAAAAAAATCCGGAGATACTTTTCGGTGCGGCGGTGTATGTGATTCTGATCGCGCCGACGCTGCAGCTCATTCCGTTCCACAATGCCGCGTTAACGGCGGACCGGTACGTTTATGTCGGATTGGTCGGACTCTCCATTGCATTGTTCGGAATCGTACATCGCGTTTTTGTTTCTGTCGGTGCCGGGACCGGACTGTTTCGATTCGTTCTCCTTTTGATCGTCACGATGCATATCGTGTGGACGGTAGAAAGGATTCCGGTCTGGAAGGGAAGCGTCGAATTGTTTTCCGATGTGCTGCGGAACGATCCGGAAAATGTTATTGCATTCGGAAACAGGGCGAATGCACGGATTGCCGCCGGCGATTACACCGGGGCGATCGAGGATTGCGATCGAATGCTGGCTCGACTTCCCCGTAATGCAAAAGCGCACTACAATCGTGCGTTGGCACACGGACAATTGGGCCAATGGAATGCGTCGATTGCCGACTTTTCCGCGGCCGAAGAATTCGGCTTTCGGTCCGCGAATCTGTACCTGCAGCGCGGATGGAGTTATCGTCAAGCCGGCAAGGGGGACAAAGCGACGGATGATTTTTCTACGGCACTCCGGATCGATCCGTTGTCGGCAGAAGCGATCGTGATGTTGGATTCCCTTCGCCGTGAGGGGCACCCCTCACCGGAATTTACCGCGGCCGTCCGGCGCTATCTCGAGTCAGATCCTCACCACCCGGCCATACGGACGATCAGTGCGGCGGTGGCATTCGAGGCGGGTGAAGTCGGTCGGGCAGCCGATGAATTGGCTCGTGCCTTCGCGCACCAACCGGAGCAGGAAAAAGATATTGCACTCGCACTCCGGATCGATCGCCGTATTGCGGAGATTTCGGATTCGATCGATTATTTGTCGAAACAATTGATCAATGCACCTCCCGATCAACGCACATCGATCCGGCGTGTGCGCAGTATTTTATATCGCGCCGCGGGGGATACGTTGCGAGCAGAGTTGGATGAACGGAAATGAAGAACCCGGTCATGTTTATCTCGTCAACATATCGAACATTAGCCCTTTACCTCCTCATCTGTACGGTCGTCATCGTGTATTCGTCGTCCCTGACAGCCGAAGTGTTGCGGTGGAACGATGCGGGCATCATCGAGGTGATAGCGGCGGCCGATCAGCGCGGATCCGGTGTGTATGAAGGTTCGTCGATGTATCCCGTTCCAAGGACTGTCTACTCGTTTTGGTACGGTTTCGGCGACGGACGGATCTTTCTGTTTCATCTCGCAAACATTCTGTTGCATGCCGCCAATGTTCTTTTGCTGTACGGATTACTCGGCCGGTTCGGCCTTTCGACGGCCGTCGCACTCGGCGCGGCGACGTTTTTCGGACTTCATCCGATGATGACCGGCACCGTCGCGTGGCTCAGTCAATTTCCGGTGATCTGTGCACAGACGTTCCTGCTCTGTTTTATTCATGCGATGTTATCGTTTCACGAAAACGGTTCACGAAATTTTTATGCCGGCATGTTGAGTGCCGCGGCGCTCTTTCATCTTACCGTTCCCGGTGGGATCACGATTCCGGTCGTGATCTTCGGGATGATGGTGTTAGGAGCGAAAGAGTCGCACCGACGATGGAATGCCGCCTATGTACCTTTTTTCATTTTTCCGATCGCTGCGTTTGCCTTCGGCGAAGTTTCCTGGAGACAGATCGTCATCGATTCGGAGAACATGCTGCGTTTCGGTATTGTTCATGGAGTGGTGTCGCTTTTTTCCGGATTTATTTCCATCGGCATCACGCCGATCGCCGATTCATCCCTCTCGAGAGTCTCATCGGAAGTCTCATGGTATCCCATCGTCCTTCCGTTTATCATCGCGACCGGATACCGGTTGGGGAAAGAACACCGGATTGCCGCCGTAACTTTGACAGGATATGGTATTTTCCTGCTTCCTCTTGTCACGTGGTCTGCTTCCGGTGAGTGGATATTGAACGGGCACAACTTTTATGCCTCGGCACCGTTTCTGTTCACTGCGATCGCCGCCGGATGTGAGCAGCTCGTTGAGCGATTCCGCCTTCGTCGTCTCGTCATAGTCGCGGCGGGAGTGTCCGGAGCCGTATTGATTGTCCTCATGACAATATTCACGGGGAGAGGGGTGACGCAATGGAAGACGAACGAAACATTGTGGTCATCGTTGACCGCCGCGTTTCCCGGTAATAAGTTTTTCCTGAATTCGTACGGATCATATCATCTTTCCAAGTACAATACGCCGCAAGCGATCGATCTTTTTTCCGCGGCGATTGAGCGGCATCCTGCCGACCCCGAAGGATATATTTCCCGGGGCTATGCGTATCTTATCCTGTTTCAAACAGATCGGTCGAAATCGGATTTGTATTCCGCACTTCGGCTCGATTCTTCTTCCGCCCTAGCGTATTATAACTTAGGAATGGCATATTCGATCGAAGAGAATCCCGACAGTGCGCTCATATGTTTTTCCGCTGCGGTCGATCGGAAAGCGGACTTTACTCAAGCGCTGAATAATCGGGCCAATGTGTACGGTAAAAGAAAGGAGTATGTCCGAGCATTGGCGGACTACGAGACGGCAGAAGGGATCGATCCCTGGTATGCCGATATTTACGGAAATCGAGGCCTGATTTTGCTTGCCACGGGGAACGCCACCGGGGCAAAAGCCAATTTTCAGCGCCAAAGCGAATTAACGCCGTGGCGGATCGATGTGTGGATTCATTTTGGTTTGACAGGAATGATGACCGGGGATACAATCATCGCTCGAACGGCATTTTTTCAAGCCCAAGACCTTGATTCTACCAACGCGAAAATGTATCTTTCCGCGGTGGCAGGGACCTTTTTCCGGGATTCCGCCGATCAACGGAACGTTCGAAAAATATTCGGGTTGACCGATTGATGGAAACAGCGGAAAAAATTTCGCCTCAGCGGAAAAATTTTCCGATGCAACATAAAAATAGCCGAATTCGATAGGAATTCGCCTACTTGTTTTTGGCATAGGAAGTGCAGTAGTATCGGGGAAACCGAACCGACGAAATCGGAACATTTTCGAAAAGAACCAAAACACAATCACAATCAACACCAACCCACAAACCTTATAAGGAGTAACAACTATGGGACAACAACAATTGCTTTTGATCATCCTCGGCGTCATTATCGTCGGTATCGCAGTTGCCGTCGGTATCACGATGTTTCAGGATAACGCTGTCAGCGCGAACCGCGATGCAGTGACGAATGACCTGGTTCAATTGGCTGCAAAAGCACAGCAATACTATCGCAAACCGACCTCGCTCGGCGGCGGCGGAAACTCCTTCGCTACGTTGACGGCGGATGCGGCTGGTCTTGCACTGCTCGTTTCCACGGCTTTCTCCAATAACGACAACGGTACCTACAGCATCAGCACTGCCGGTGATGCGACCGATGTGATCTTTACCGGTGTTGGAAAAACAGCATTGGCCGATGGTACATTCCCGACCTACACCTGCACGGTGACGGCTGCCGGTTACACCATTGCTAAATCGAACTAATCTTTCGTGATAAAACGGCGGAATTCGTTCCGCCGTTTTTCATTAAAACAGTATCGTAAGGAACATTCACAATGGGGCAGCAGCAGCTACTACTGATCATCCTTGGCGTCATTATCGTCGGCATTGCGATCGCTGTCGGTATTACCATGTTCCGTGATAACGCCGTCAGTTCCAACAGGGATGCAATGGCAAACGATCTGATGCATCTGGCAGCAAAAGCGAAACATTTCTACAAACGCCCGACGTCGATGGGAGGAGGAGGTCACTCCTTCGTGGGCTTAACGGCCGATGCCGCGGGGATGTTGATCCTTGTGACGACCGGATTTTCCAATAATTCCAACGGTACATATTCCATTAAAACAGCCGGCAGCGCCACCAGCGTTGAATTTCGCGGCGTCGGTAAAGCGCCCCTCGATAACGGAACGTTTCCCACCCTTGATTGTCTCGTGACGTCGAATAATCAGACGATCACTATTTTGAACTGAAAACCGACCTGCACAGGTGCATAAAAGCAGATATCATTCCGTGATATCTGCTTTTGTGTTTTTTGACCGTTCGGACGGTCGTTCTGTTGATTTTCAGTCGATGCGATTGTATCTTTACACTACACAAAGAAGGACTTCAGCGATATGCCGGAATTTCGAATTGACGGGGTCTCCTTAAGCGGTAAACCCGTTCAAGGCGTTATTAATGCGGAAAATATGAAAGCCGCAAAGGAACGGGCAACGCAAATGGCCCGTGAGCGGAAATTTAAACTTTCCGGCGTGCATGCCCGCGCGACATTCTTATACCGCGTCAAAAAGGGGAACGAAAAACCGGTCGACGGCGAACAGAAAGCATTCACGAAACAGGAAGTCGTGGATGCGTTGACGAAGATGGGATATACCGTCGTGTATGTCCGGAAACAATTGTTCGGCGGCGGCGGCAAAGTGCCGGATATCGAAGTAGTGTCGTTCGTGCGCGTCAGCGCGGATTTGATCCGGCAGAAACTTCCGTTCAACGACATGATGGCGATGCTGATCAACGATATTCAGAACAAAGCATTACGTGAAGCGATCCGCGACATCAACCAGGAATTGAAGCAGGGGAAAGACAGCGAAAAAGCGTTTCAAAAGCATGAAAAAGAACTCGGGAAATTTGCCGCACACATGCTCGGTCTCGCCTCCAAAAGCGGTAACATGGGGGAGATCTTCGAAAGCACGGCGAAATTTTTGGAACGGAATGCACAATTTAAAAAGGATCTGAAGAGCGCCCTCATTATGCCCGTGGTCACCCTGGTGATCCTCTTCGGCGCCGTCGGTTATTATGTAGCATACATCTTTCCCGAAACCGCGAACCTCTTCCAAAAATTTAAGATCGAACTCCCGCCGATGACCAAGGCGACCTTGGAATTGAGTGATTTTATTACGTCGAACATCATCTATATTATGCTGATGATCATCATTCCGTCCATCGCCTTTGCCCGTTTCGCGGCGACGGAAAAAGGGAGATTTTATCTCGACCAATATACGTGGAAAGTCCCGGCGATCGGAGACTTGATGCACAAGACGAGCATCGAAATTTTCTGCCGCGTGTTCTATGCGTTGTATTCAGGATCCGGCGAAAACATCGAGGTGATTAAGATGGCCTCCGAAGCGTGCGGCAACAAATATATGGAGCACCAGATCAAAACGATCGCGCTGCCGATGATGGTGGAGAAAGGGGCCGGCATTACCGAAGCGTTCGAAGCAACCGGCGTGTTTACCAAAACGGCCCTCTCCCGTTTCCACTCCGGTGCGGAAACCGGAACAGTAAAACACACTGCGCTGCAGCTGGCGGAATATTATGAAAAAGAGACCAGTTACCGGATGCGCAATGCCATCGACATGATTCAGCTCGTCATTTCTATGATCATCATGGTGGTACTGACCGGTTTGACGCTGGTCTCGTCCGAAACGGCGACGATCAAACCGAAACCGCCCGGCGGCTGGCTGAACTTTTTGAGCGTTTATTTCTAAATCCTTTCCACAGGACGACTGTTATGGCCGATATAGACATTACTGATAAGATCGGATATACGCTTCTTAAAAAAGGGATTATCGACTACGAAACGCTCGAGAAGTCGCTGCGGATCAAGGAATCGGAAGCGTCCAAAAAGGAACGGCGCAATCTCGGCCAGATCCTCGTGACCGAATTTAACGCCGATCATGACGCGGTCTTCCGTGAAGTGGCGAATCTGTATGCCTTCCGCGAGATTTACATTGCGGACGAGAATATCGAGAAAGGAAGAATCGATTTTATCCGCAAGCTCATCGACGGGCTGCCCGAGGGGAATCGGGAACTGCTCATCCAAACGAAGATGATGCCGCTGAAGTTCGACGAAAAACAAGGGGACAAACTGATTATCATTTCCGCCGATCCGACCGACCGGAACATTCCCTTGATCGCGCGGAATTTTAACGTGAAGAAGTACGAAGTAACGTACTGCCGGCTGAAGGATATCCAGAATCTGATCGAACAGGTAATCCCGCCGCAAAACGAATTCCTGAAACTGCTCGAAGACAACCAGATCAGCGTCGAAACGGGTGAAGAAGAAGCGAACGTCGACGAAGATGCGCTGAATGCCGAGATCAACAAAAGCGCCCTCGCCAATCTGTTCGAAGGGGCGCTCGTGGAAGCGGTCCGCTCGGGCGTCAGCGACGTGCACATCGTCGCGGCCGAAGGGAAAAAGACGAACTTCATGTTCCGGGTGGACGGTAATTTGAAGATCTGGCATTGCCAGGAAAATACGATGCCGGAAGCGGTGATGGCGGTGATCAAGGACCGAACGAAAAACGTCGACCGGTTCGAGCGGGAAATGTCGCAGGACGGATTCATCCAGCGTGTGGTGGACGGGCATCAGCTCCGGTTCCGCGTGTCGATTATGCCGATCGTAACGACGGAATTCAAAAACAAATTCGAAAGCGTCGTCATTCGTGTGCTTGATGACCGAAAGGTGATCACCGATCTGAATAAACTCGGTTTGCAGGGACCGGCAAAAGGATTTTTCTACAAAGCGATCCAGAAGCCGCAAGGGATCGTCATTTTGACCGGCCCGACGGGTTCCGGTAAATCAACGACGCTGATCGCAGCGTTGTACCAGGTGATCGATCCGACGGTGAATGTGTTGACGATCGAAGAACCGGTGGAATATATCATCAAAGGGGCGCGGCAGCTGAAGATCGGCCCGAAAATGTCCTTCGAACAGTCCATTCGCGGTATTTTGCGGCATGACCCGGATATCGTTCTCGTCGGCGAAATGCGCGATAAGATTACGGCGGAGACCGCCATTAAACTGGCAAACACCGGCCACTTGGTCTTTTCCACGCTGCACACCAACGATGCGCCGAGCGCCGTTGCCCGTCTCTATAAAATGGGGATCGAGCCGTTCCTGATCGCCTATGCCATCAATATCATCGTGGCACAACGTCTCATCCGGACACTCTGCAAAATCTGCAAGACGCCGATCGACGACTCCGAAAAGTCGGACCTGTTGAAGTTCGGTTTTACGGAGGAGGATCTGAAGAACCACACGTTTTACAAGGCCGTGGGTTGCGACAAATGCAACGGCGGTTATAAAGGTCGTGCGGCAATCCATGAAGCCCTCTTCTTTACAAAAGCGATCAAAGATATCGTGTTGAATGCCGGAGACAAAGTGGATGAAAACTCCATTCGCGACCAGGCATCGAAAGACGGAATGTGGACACTTCGCCGGTCCGGCATGGAACGGATGAAAGAGGGTGTTACCTCTCTCGAAGAAGTAATTTCGTCCACCGTCGAAGACGATTAACGAAATTTCGACCGGCCGGTCGGAAATTTCCGAACGACGGACGATGGTACGATATTTGCAATTTCTTTCGGTGTTCGCGCGGATTGTTCCCGGACACGGCCGCTGATAGATCAATTCCGTATCTTTCTTTCGATTCACCGAATACATTATGGGTCTCGGACAAACGTTATTAACAATTATGGCGCTGATGCTGATGGGAAGGTTGATCCTTTCCGTCAACACAACAACGCTTGATTCCGGATTTACGAAAGATATGGCGGAATACCGGATCACGGCGACGTCGTTGGGAACATCGTTTTTGGAATATGCCCAGAGTGTGGCGTTCGACGAAGCGACGGTCGATACGTTTCTCACGAATACGCAATCCGCCTCGTTGACCGCAGCGGCATCGTTCGGACCGGATGCCGGGGAGACAAGTTATCTGAATTTCGACGATATCGACGACTATCATAATTATGAAAGGATCGATTCCGTCACCAACTCCGCAATTTTCAAAACGACGGGAAAAGTCGAGTATATCTCCATCACTTCGTCGGTAATGTCGACGACCACGACAAAATCGTGGAACAAACTTCTGACGGTGTATGTCACCAGCGATTATCTCGTTGATTATTCGGTAAGCCCTCCGCGGCCGGATACGCTGAAGTTTCAATCGATTTTCAGTTATTGGTATTTTCGATAAAAGAAAGGTCCCATGGGTTCACAAACCATACTTGATCTGATCGGTTCCACGATGGTGTTCGGCTCTCTGCTGCTGATTGCCATCCGCCTGAACGCCGGTACGATGGAGAATCTTCAATCGTACCGCGAGGACTTGATCGTTCAACAGAATCTGGTGGAGATCACCAAATTGCTGGAATACGATTTGCGTAAAATTGCATATTGCAAAAACTACACCGTCATCACCAGTCCTACCGAAGCGATCCGGTATGCCGATTCGAACAAGATCGTCTTCTGGACCGATTTCGCGACCGGCGGATCGCCCGACGGGGACGGCGTTCTCGATTCGCTGACGTATTATGTCGGACCGACCTCCGAACTTGCCGTGACGCCCAATCCTAACGATCGTCTGTTGTACCGGGTGGAGAACAATGCAACACCGATCGGCGTTAATCTCGGTGTTACCGTATTCCGGTTCCAATATTTTGATGCATTGCGCAACCAGTTGACCACACCGGTCGATTCCTGCCGGTTGATTCAATACCTTCAGATCTCCGTTCAAACGGAGCATCCGGTGAAATGGACGAAATATTATAACACCGCCACGTACGATACCGTGTATCAATCGGCCTTTTGGCGACAGGTGCGATTGGTGGCAAAAAACTTGAATAACCGCTGAGGAGAGGTTAGTTATGGGACGAACGTCGATTTATCTGGTGATGGGCATAACGACCATTTTTCTCTTTTTCGGAAAAAAAATGAATGAAGTAGGAACCGAAGCGGTGGATAATGCCATCACCTATTATGAGAACACGCAGCGATACAACATCGCCGTTGCCGGTGCGAACCTGGCCGCCAACCAAATTTTTCTCGACAAGACATGGCGCGACGGATTTTCCGATATGGAGTTCAACGGTGGCACGATCGACGTGACAATGTACGATTCCGCATCCGGGAAAGTGTTGATGACATCGACCGGCACGTATCAGGGAACGTCGCACACGGTAAAAGTATTGATGGCACCAAGTTCCATCGCCAAATTCGCCATGTACAGCGGCAACGTTTCGGCGGCGGCAAAAATGCGGACGGGTGATACGATCGACGGTCCGATCCATTATAATAACAAGTTGACCACACAAGGCAACCCGGTCTTCATGGAAAAAGCGACGATGGGATCAATTCAAACAACCGCCGGAACACCAACCTTCTTGGGAGGGTATCAAACAGGTGTCAATATCGCATTTCCTGATTACTCACCGAACGCCGCCGCGATAAAAACCGCTGCATCCGGCGGGGGATTTTTTCAAAGTGGTGGTGAGTTATGGCTCGATTTTCAAGTGATTGCCGGAGTCGGGTCTGTGCGTTATAAAACGAGTTCCGGCGGAGCATGGAGTGGTTATACCGCGATTTCGACTTTCGCACCAAATGGTTCCATTTGTATCAACGACGGAGCATTGCATGTGGAGGGGACAATTAAAGGGAACGTCACCGTAGCATCAACCGTTACGACGGGAACAACACCTACCGCTACAGTTGGGGCGACATATATCGAGAATAACGTCCGGTATAATACCGATCCTCTGACCAATAGCAGCTCAACGGATATGCTTGGTCTGGTCAGCGCCGGTGATCTCACCTTTCAACAAATTCCGATCCGTGTCGACGGTTCCGTATTCACCAATCAAAACGCCACACTCGCCAGCGGCTTGGCGAATACAAATCCTGCCAAACAGATCAAAATGGTTGGATCATTCATCACCCGCAACATGAATTCCACCGATTTTGGCACCGGCGCATCAAAAGGGGCCAATTTTTACATGAAATACGACAGCCGTATCGAAGACAACCCGCCGGCAAACTTCCCGTTTCCCGCGACCGCCTCGTTTGAGGTCCTCTCTTGGTTTGAATAATTGAAGGCAATCAGTTGACATTCACTATTGCTTTCAATATATTCACTCCAACGTTTAATGTAACACTTTAGAATGCATGGTAAAGCTGTTATTTTAATGTTGTTGCATCCTTTTCGAAAATAATTTTGGCCTCTATGAACGTTGCTCCGACTGCGTCGCTCGTTATTCCTGCCGAAGTGATTGAGAAAGCTCGCGTTATTCTCAATCAAGTGATCGCACAAATTCCGAATTCAACGCAGGGACTCGAGCGGCAGATCTTTATCGGCGATTTTGTTGAAAAACTTCCGATCGAAAATCGGCAATACCTGAAAAATTTTGTCGAACACCTCCTGTTACGCATGCAGTTGATCAATGCGTCGGATATCGATTTCGGCGGATTCGGCGGTCATGGAAAAGTGTGGTACCGGATTTTTGGCGCAAAAAAGCCGGATCCGACATTGGAATCGCTTTCGGTCGACGATACAAATATTCTTATCCAATCGCTGATCTCCTCACGGCAACGGCAGTTTTTGTACGAAATGAAAAATCTCGATTTTTCGTACATGATCGTGGAAGGGGAGAAGATGCACCGGTATCGTGCCGATGCCTACATGGATCTGGACCAATTGGCGCTGAACATGCGCGCAATCAACGCCACCGTCCGTCCGTATAAATCGCTCGAACTTCATCCGAACGTCACGAAAATCGTCAGTCTTGCTCATACCAAAGAAGGACTGATCCTCATCACCGGTATTACCGGATCGGGGAAAAGCACGACGCTGGATGCGATGATCGATCTGAACAATCATACGGTGGATGGACATATCTGTATCGTGGCATCGCCGATCGAATATGTGCATAAGTCGGATCGTTGTATCGTCCGTCACCGTGAAGTCGGCCGGGATGTCTTATCATTTAAAGACGGTGCCATTCAGGCGTTGCGGCAGGATCCGGATATCATCATGATCGGTGAAATGCGCGATCCGGAAACGATCCTGACGGGGCTGGAAATCACAGACAGCGGACACAAAGTGTTTTCCACCCTGCACACGGCTTCGGCGGTGGAAAGTATCGATCGTATCATCGGCGAAGTACCGCATGTGGAACAGGATCGCGTTCGAATGCGATTTGCCGATGTCTGTAAAATGGTGTTATCGCAAAAACTGATCCCGTCGCTGGACGGGAAACGAGTGGCGGCGCGGGAGATTATGATCATGAACCCGTCCGTCCGTGCGGCGATCAAAAACGGCAATACCGGGGAAATTTATCAGATGATCCAAGAGTCAGGTGAGATCGGGATGCAGACGATGGAGCAGGATTTGAAAAAACTGTTCCAGCAGAAGAAGATCTCGATGGAAAATGCGATGAATTATGCAAACAATAAAAAACGGATGCAGCAGATCATCAATACCTGACGACGATGGCCTACAGAAAAGGTGAAGGAAAAACGATCCTCGGTATTTTTATTGACGGTTTGGACGTCAAGTTCGTGCATTTGGCCCTGAAGAACAAACGGCTCTTCCTGCACGACGTCAAAACGGTCAATCTCGTAAAACGCCTCGAAGAGCGTGTGGCAGGAGCGGAGAGCGGAGGGGGTGCCGAAAGTTTCGACATGATGGATTCGCTGGAGTCCGGAGGGACAAAAGATGAGTTCGCCGAAGGATCCGGCGGAGCATCGAATAGCGAAGTGATCATCGGCCTTCTCTCTGAATTTCCCACCACCGCCTATCATCTTGTCTATTCCATTTCCGAGCCGAGCATCTATTATCAGCAATTTGAAGACAACTTCGGCCTCTCCGGCAACAAATTGAAAAAACGGCTGGTGGACGAACTCTCCGCCACCCGCTCCGTCAAGCCGACCGTTGATTCGCTCTCCTATATTCCTGCCGCCGAAGGACAGATCCTTTCGGTGATCCGCGAGGATGGTCTGGGACTGCTCGATCTGATCGACAGTGTGAAGGATTTCCTCGGCAAACGGGTCCCGCGCGTTCAATTCATCGAAACGTCCGATATTTCCCTGATGAACATGGTGCGGACGAACTATGAATTGGGCGAGTCCGAAGTTTCCATTATCGTGTACGTCGGTACCGAATTCAGCCGCCTGGTCTTCATGAAAGGGGAGTTTTTCTTCCATTTCGCCCCGGTGATCAGCGAAGGTCGGTTGACGCCGAACATCGAAAATACGATCTATTCCCGTATCCTGCTGGAGCAGGACAGCGCCGGCATCCTCCGGATCGACCGGATATTCCTCGCCGGTGAAGCGGTGAAGATCGATCTGAAACAATTCCTCGCTCCGCAATTCGCCGAAGCGCCGATCGAATACCTGACCTCCTCCACCCTCGACACGACGGAGTTTCAGGATAATCCGGAAACGATTATTTCGGAATATGCGATTCCGATTGCGGCGGCCATGCGCGCGCTGGAACCGAAGAACAAACGGTATTACGACATCGATCTTCTTCCGACCAGTTACCGTGAAGGACAAAAAGCGTTCAAACTCGCCTGGCACGGATACGTGTTGCTGGTGCTGATTTTCGTGACGACATTTTTCTTCACGTCGCGGTATGCGGAACAAAATGAAGAAGTCCGCCGATCGCGTCTCGAACTTCAGAAAAAACAGGAACAGCTGGCGGAAAATCAACGGCTGCAGTTCATCCTGGACAGCCTCGTGGGGCAAAATGCGCAATACGAATCGGCGCTGGCGGTGTACGATTCGGTGATGCCGAATTATAACCGGTGGAGCAAGGTGTTCAACCATCTTACCGGCAGTGTGGAAAGCGTCAATGCGGTCTGGATCAAAGAAATGGCGGCGAAAGGGGATTCGTCGATGGAGCTGACGGGATACACCATGTATCGCCAACGGATACCGCGGATCTCGAACATGTTCTCCAACGCGGTGCTGCAATCGGTCGACATGGAAAACATTCGCGGCAAGGATGTGTACCGGTTCCTCCTTTCCGTGAAAAGCGTCGATCAAGAACAATAGGTGAGACGTGTCCTATAAAATTCGAAATAGCATCGCTCTGGCCGTGATCGTCTTCCTCGTTTCGGCAATCGGCACGTACGTGACGTTCTTCTTCCAGCCGAAGAAGATCGAGCAGAACGTCAAAGAGGCGAAAAACATCGAAACGCAGCTGCAGGATAACACCGAACAGATGGCGGCGATCGAGCAGAGCCAGATGAAACTGCGCGAGACATTCCATCGCTGGAACAACCGCATCAAAGAAATTTCGGAATCGGACGTCTCCTCCCAAACGTACGGGTATCTCAGCGAGATCATCGATGAAAGCGGCGCCCAGCAGCTGAAGATGAACCTCGCCCTCACCGGCACACGCGACGGCGGTACGATCGGTTACAACACCTACAAGATCACCGGCGTCTCCGAATTCCCGAACATCTTCCGTTTTATGTGGCTGCTGGAAAACGGACGGAAACTGTATAAGATTTCCACCATCAATCTGCGCGCCGAAGAGGCGGGAGCGGACACGATGGAAACACCGCGCATCCAGCTGCAGTACGACATGGAGATCAACGCGTACTTTACGCGGGAAAAAACGCTCGGCATGCCGGTGATGAAGCCCGACTCCATTCCGCAACCGATCACCTCCAATCCGTTCCAGCCGAGTATTTTGCAAAAGACACCGGCGAATATCCGCAATCTGGTGGATGTGGACAAAATCTCCGTGAAGGCGACCGCCAACGGGAAAGCGCTCATCATGACCGAAGAAGGAAAGCTGATCACGCTGCAAGTGGGGGACGAAGTGTATTTGGGGAAGGTGTCCAACATCGTTCCGCGGGAGGGTGTGGTGGAATTTGTGTTGAACGACGGCGGCATCGTCACGACGAAACGCAAACAGATCGAATTTGAGAAATCAGAAAAGGACGCACGCCAATGAAACCGTTGACTCTTTTTTTCCTGCTGCTGATCGTTTCGGCGTCGGCACTGAACGCGCAGAATAACCGGGAGCGGCGGCTGCTGCTGAACGATTATGTCTCGCCGGAGGAACTGGTCTCGATGTCCAAGACCCTGCCGTTCGACAAGGCGGTGTTGTTGTTCAGCGACTTTAGCAAAAAATACATGAACAAGATCATCGTGGATGTGAGCAACAACAAAAATCCGATCGGCGTGGATGTGGAGAACACCTATTGGTATCAGGCGTTCGAAGGGGTGCTGCGTCACAACGGACTGTGGTACGACGAACGGGAAGAATTTTTTTACGTCTATTCCCCGAAAGATTCCGCCGCGGCAAAATCTTCTCCGGGCGCGGTCGGTGCAGCACAAGCGCAAGCGGCGATCGATTCTACCGGGAAAGTACTCTTTAAACAACGTGATATCCGAATTTCTTCCGTCTTTTTCACCGTCGACGTCGTGAAATCCCTCACCGCCGGAATTAATTGGAGCTTTTTCTACGCCGGCGATACGACGGCAGGACGAACGACACAATTCGGCACGGAGTTTTACGGCGGAATCCAAGATCCGAAGGCGCAATCCGGCACCGGAAGCGGCGGAGCGACCGCCATCAGTCCCGGATTTTTCGGCCGGTTCGTTCCGGCGATTTCCTTTACGAATATCAGCGCGCTGATCTCTTTCTTCCAGAACAATCAACTCGGCGACGTGCTCTCCGGACCGTCGATCGTTGTGTCGTCCGGCCGGCAAGGCCGCATTCAGGTCGGCCAGGATATTTTTATCACGACGCGGGATATCGCCGGCAACACCATTCAATCGCCCCTTTCCTCCGGTATTATCATCGATGTGAAGCCGACGGTGTACGAGGAGAACGGAATCAAGTTTATCAATCTGGAAGTAAAAGCGGAACGGAGCACGGCGAGTCCTGGACCGGTGATCAACAAGTCGTCCGCATCGACGTTTAACGTGCTGTTCGACGGCGAAGAGATGGTGATGGGAGGATTGTATACGACGGTGGAATCGGCGGAACGGGGAGGCGTGCCATATCTGAAAGACCTGCCGTGGTGGGTATTCGGCTTAAAATATCTCTTCGGGTATGATAAGCAGACGACAACGACCCAGGAATTGATCATCTTGATGAAAGCGGAACTGATTCCCACGGTGGAAGAACGTGTCGCCGCGGCGGCACAGAAACGGGGATTAAACCTGATCGATCAGACCCGGGAGCAGAATGCCCGCGAGATCGAGCGGATGAAGCCGAAAAAATAATGATGGGTGTCCATCGTGAGGAAATTTTTATTTTCGTCCTGTGAATAGCTCTCCTCAGGACGAAATGTATTTGAAGGGTATATTTCAGTAAAGGTACCGTTATGAGAATAGTGAAGAAAATTTCGACCGCTGCACTGCTTGTGGTTTCGCTCGGCATATTTTCCTGTGAGGATCCGACCTCGCCCACGGCGGAATATACTGTCACGATCAGCGGTCAAGTTGTGCGGGTCAACAACACCGGATTGGACAGTGTCGTTGTCACATTGCAGAACCCGTTGACGAGAGATACGGTATCATCGAACGGATCGTTCAGTCTTTCGTTCGTTTCGACCGAGAAAACCGAAGTGAATACGACAATTTCGTTCCGGCATTTGGGATTGTTGTCCTATCGGGACACCTCTCTCAGCGTTCGTTATGGATCGAACCTCAAATCGGTGTCTGTCGGCGAAGTCCAGATGAAGGGATATACGTCCGCACAGGACAGCGTCGTCACCGGAAAACCGTCCGCTCGTGCCGGTGCGATTTTCTTCGTGGCAGCGCTGGCGCCGACCGTTGCCATTAAAGGTTCCGGAGGGACGGAAACATCGAATATTCTTTTTGAAGTGCGGGATTCGCTCGGCGTACCGGTCGATCAAACGAACGCTACCACGGTGTTATTTAAGATCAAAAGCAGTTCCGTGTTGGG
>CAZRWF010000051.1:8900-19980 GCA_964603685.1 uncultured Chitinophagaceae bacterium | reverse complement strand
TCCATATGTCATCATAAATAGATATTTCAATATCAGATTGATCCATTTGAGTGTGATTACGTCGGTATTCCAACCGTATTGTCTAGATTTATATTTAATGTATTAATGTTGATGCATATTCACAATTCTTCAAATACAAGTCAAATTTCAACTTTGGTTAATTAGTGAAATATTGTATATTTCACTGAATCGTCATGAAATTTTGAATATCGAAAGTTTTTTCCGAAAAATATCAAATCTGTGTAATCTGTGGTAAAGTAAAAATGTAAGATAGAAAGAACGTATGTCATCCAACGGTATTTCCGAAAAGTTTGAACAGGTCCTCGAATCCTTCGGCCCGAACACCAGTTATGTGTGGGATGTGCTGCAGCAGTATATCGACGATCCCAATTCCGTCAATGAAACGTGGCAGCAGCTGTTTGCGGAAGTGGTCGCCTCCGGCTCCATCGAGCTGCCGAAAAAATCAGCATCCAAAAAAGAGGCCGTTTCCTCCGAGAACGCTCCCGTTGTTTCCGCGGTGAAAACTGTTGCCGCCCCCGCATCGTCGAAATCACAACCGTCTTTGGCCGCCGTCCATAAACAGCTTTCCGCCATCAGCGGTGTTGCCGGAAAAATCGTGGAGAATATGGAAGCATCGCTGTCGCTTCCGACCGCCACATCGCTGCGGATCATTCCGGTGAAAGTGTTGGATGAAAATCGTTCGCTGTTGAACAAATATCTCACTTCCCGTTCCCGCGGAAAAGTCTCCTATACACACATCGTCGCCTGGGCCATCGTGAAGGCGCTGAAAAAATATCCGAACATCAACGCCTCATTTGCGCGTGTGGAAGGGATGGCCTACCGGGACGAAAAATCGCAGATCAATATCGGCATTGCGGTGGATGTCTCCCGGAAGGACGGTACACGGTCGCTGCTCGTTCCGAACATTAAAAGTGCGGAACAGATGGACTTCGCACAGTTTCTTTCCGCCTATGATTCTATCGTGGACAAGGCGCGGCGATCCGCCCTCGATCCGTCCGATTTCCAGTCGACCTCCATCACGCTCACCAATCCCGGCACCGTCGGCACTGTTTCTTCCACGCCGCGGCTGATGCCCGGTCAGGGAGCGATCATCGCCACCGGTGCAATCGGATACGACGCGGCGCATCAAGGGATGTCGCCGCAGACCCTCTCCGAACTCGGCGTCAGCAAAGTCATGAACATCACCTGTACGTACGACCACCGGGTGATCCAGGGGGCGGAGTCGGGCCAATTTCTGCAGTACATTCACGCGCTCTTGAACGGCGAAGAACGGTTCTATGACGATCTGTTCGGGGATCTACGCATTCCTTTCACCTCGGTAAAATGGTCCAGCGACGTCACTTCTCTGGGACTTGCCGGCGGTTCCAATCAGGAGATTATCGAAAAACAGGCGCGCGTGCAGCAGCTGGTGAATGCCTACCGAGTGCGCGGTCATCTTATTGCGCATCTCGATCCGCTCGTGGACGAACCGAAAAATCATCCGGAACTCGATCCGAGTTATTACGGACTGACGGTGTGGGACCTCGACCGTGAATTCCTTTTCTCGAATAAAGAAGGATACACAAAAGCTTCGCTGCGGGACATTCTCGATACGCTGTACGCCACGTATTGCGGTTCGATCGGCGTCGAATTCATGAACATTCAGGATCCGGAACAAAAGCGGTGGCTCATTCAAAAGATGGAGCCGACACGGAACCGTCCGCCGCTTCCGCGCGAACGGAAGATCCAGCTGCTGAAAAAATTGATCCATGCCGAAGGATTCGAACGGTATCTGCACACAAAATTCGTCGGCCACAAACGTTTTTCGCTCGAAGGGGCGGAATCATTCATGTCCATCCTGGACGTGGTGCTCGATGAACTGGCCGATTTCGGCGGCGAACGGGTGGTGATCGGCATGGCGCACCGCGGACGGCTGAACGTACTCGCCAATACCATTGGCAAATCTCTGGCGCGCATTTTCTCCGAGTTCGAAGGAAGCGTCGATCCGAAAACGATCCAGGGTTCGGGCGACGTGAAATATCATCTCGGCGCGCACGGTATCCACAAAACATTGAATGGAAAAGAGATCACCGTCGAAGTTGCACCGAATCCCAGTCATCTGGAAGCGGTGAATCCGGTCGTCGAAGGAATGATCCGCGCCATGCAGGACCGGTCCGGCGATGCCGATCGGATGAAAGCGATACCGATTCTCGTACACGGCGATGCGGCATTTGCGGGACAAGGGATCGTGGCCGAAACGCTCAATCTCTCTCAGTTAAAAGGGTACCGCACCGGCGGAACGATTCATATCATTATCAACAATCAGATCGGTTTTACCACCTCTCCCGATGACGCGCGGTCGACGCCCTATTGCACCGACGTTGCGAAGATGGTGCAGGCGCCGATCTTCCACGTCAACGGCGACAATCCCGAAGCATGTGCGCGCGTTGCGGCCCTGGCCGTGGCGTACCGCAGCCAGTTCAAGAAGGATGTCGTCATCGACATGTTCTGCTACCGCAAGTACGGTCACAACGAAGGGGATGAACCGAGTTACACTCAACCGTTGCTCTATAAAAAGATTAAAGTGCATCCTTCTACGCGGGAAATTTACGGCGACCGGCTGATTCTCGACAAAGAGATCACGCGCGAAGAGTTCGAACAGATGCAGGAAGAGGCAAAACTCCGGTTTGAACGGGCTCACGAAGCGTCCCATAAACGCGAAATGCACATGAAGGCCGAAGTCGCCCTCGCCGTGACGCAGGATCAAATCGAAGCAATGCAGCCGTTCCGTGAAACGAAAGTGTCGATGGACGTTCTGAAAGAAGTAGCGGAACGGCTCGGCACGGTCCCCGCCGATTTTGCAGTGAACGCGAAACTGGTGAAGATGCTGGAACTGCGGCGTTCGTTCGGTCCGGAGACGAAGATCGACTGGGGTTTTGCCGAAGCGCTCGCGTTCGGCACGCTGATGTACGAAGGAAATTCGGTCCGCCTGAGCGGAGAGGATGTCGGTCGCGGCACGTTCAGTCACCGCCATGCGATTCTCTACGACGCGAATACCGGGAGCGAATTTGTACCGCTGAAATATGTGAAGGACGGTCAGGGAAAATTTCACGTCTTCGACAGTCTCCTCTCCGAGTTCGCCATTTTGGGATATGAATTCGGTTACAGCGTCTCCGATCCGCTCTCGCTGGTGCTGTGGGAAGGACAATTCGGCGATTTTGCCAACGGGGCGCAGGTGATTATCGATCAATTTATTGCCGCATCGGAAGCAAAATGGCAGCAGCCGTGCGATCTGGTCTTGCTGCTTCCGCATGGATATGAAGGGCAGGGACCGGAGCATTCGAGTGCCCGTCTCGAACGATATCTGCAGCTCTGCGGTGAAGAGAATATGCAGGTCTGCAACTTGTCGACGCCGGCCCAATATTTCCACGCGCTCCGCCGGCAAATGCGCGACGCAAAACGGAAACCGCTCATCCTCATGACGCCGAAAAGCCTGCTCCGCCATCCGCTGGTGATGTCCGGCGTTTCAGAATTCACCGACGGAAAATTCCACCGGGTAATCGATGACGCGGCGGCGGATGCGTCGCTCGTGAACCGCGTGGTGCTCTGTTCCGCCAAAGTGTATTATGATGCGCTGCAGATGCTGACCGAGTCGCAGCAAAAGAATGTGGCGCTGGTGCGCGTGGAACAATTTTATCCGTATCCCAAAGAAGAATTGACCGCGCTCTTCTCCAAATATTCCCGGGCTACGGAGATCGTGTGGCTGCAGGAAGAACCGAAGAATATGGGTGCATGGATGTTCCTGGCGGACCGGTTGCGGGAAGACGCCGCACCGTCCCAACACGTCCGGTACGCCGGACGGCCCGCTTCCGCCAGCACCGCCACCGGTTCGCTCAAACGGCATCAAATGGAGCAGGAAGAACTCCTGAAGGATGCATTGTTCTGATCGGACGTCGGATCGTACGATTGACGACACCCGTTCCCTGTGGACGGGTGTTGTTTTTTCCGCCGGATGAAACATTTTCCCCCCGCACCGTGTTGAGAAACATCATATGAAGAGGAATCCGCCGATGACGATACAAATTCTCCGTTGGGCCGCCGCGCTCTTTTTTATCAACGCGGGTGCGCTGCACTTTGTGATTCCCGACTTTTACCGATCCATGATGCCGCCGTTCGTTCCGTTTGCCGACTTTTTTATCATTCTCAGCGGCATCGCGGAAATTGCCGGCGGTATCGGCCTCCTGATCCCTTCGGTGCGAAAGAAGGCCGGGTGGATGCTGGCCGTGTTGTTGATCGCCATCTTTCCGGCCAATATCTATGTGGCCGTTACGACACCGGCGCTTCCCGGTTTGGACTATACGCCCGAAAGTATGTGGTGGAGATTAATCTTACAGCCGATCTTCGTCTGGTGGGTCTGGTTTGTCAGCATCCGCCCGTCGGCGGGTGACCGGCCGCAACCGTCCATTTGACTTTATTTTAAAAATCTGTATCTTTCAGAAGAACAAAAGGAGAAAACGAAAAGCATATACTTGTTAGAGACTTTTTTTCGTGATGTTGAACCATCGCATTTTTCTCTAACAATACGGACCGGATGTCGCTCGCCGATTGGAGAGATTTCCGGTTTTTTCATTTTTGAGGACTTATGAAAAAGATCGTGCTGTTGATCGTTATCATTTTCTCCCTGCTGCCGGCGCAGGATATGGCAAAATACGGCGGCGAATTTATGTCCATCGGCGTCGGCGGAAGAGCATTAGGACTCGGAAGCGCCTATACGGCGGTGGCGAACGACGTGATTGCCGCATACTGGAATCCCGCCGGCCTCGCGCGGATCGAATACCCGCAGATCTCCATTTCCCACGACGAGCGGTACGGCAATTTGATCAATTATGATTACGCCGCCGTTGCCTTCCCGTCCGGAACGAATTCCGTCGATCCCGAAACGCAGGAAATGCGGTTCAGCGCGGAATCGTATGCCGTGAGTATCGTACGTCTCGGCGTGGATGGGATTCCGGATACGCGAAAGGCCTGGGCGGACAGCAACGGTAATGGACTGTTCGATGACGGTGTGCTGCTGCGTCCTGACTACGATGCGATCACGTACTTTAATGCCAGCGATTGGGTGATCTACGGTTCGTATGCCAAACAACATTCGAACGATCTGTATTATGGCGCCAATATTAAACTGATCCGGAGGAATGTGGGAGAGTTTCACGGCACCGGGATCGGTTTCGACGTCGGTGCGCAATACCGGATGACGGAACGCCTGATGGTAGCCGCGAACATTCAGGATGTGACGACGACGCTCGTCTCCTGGAACACCGGTACCAATGAATTGATTGCACCGACGATGAAAGTCGGTGCCGCGTATCAGTTCGAGATCTTTAACGGAGTAGTAACGCCGGCGGTCGGGACCGATATCCGGTTTGAAAACAGACGGTTTTCCGCGGCGGCTAATCTCGGACCGGTCAGTTTCGATCCGCAGTTCGGTTTGGAATTCGATTATAAGAATGCGGTCGCCGTCCGCGCCGGCTATAATGAAGTCGGCAACATCACGTTCGGCGCCGGCATCCATCTCCGGAAACTCGACATCGACTATTCATTCGCCAAATTTGATGCCGCCGATCAACTCGGAAACACACATCGCATTTCGCTCCGGCTGACATTGGAAGAAGAACACCTTCGCCGCGGTGCGGAATAACTGCTGCAGCGGAGGTGAGATCATTCTGACACGTACTCGTACCATACCGTATTTCCTTCTGGCCGCCGCCCTGATGTTGTTTTCCTGTACAACGCCGCTTCCCGGTCCGCGCTCCGCTGCGCCGGACCGATTTCGGCCGAAACCCGCTCCGGTGCCGCAGCGTCTCGTCCTGCCGGAGGGATGGGCGGATATCACCTCCCGCTCGGCACTCCCTGCCATTCGGTTGTGGCTGGTAAACAGGGAATATTCCGGAACGATGATTTTGAAAGAGTTGACAATCGACTCGGCCTCCGCACCGTTTCTTCGCTCCGGCGATGCCGACCTTCTCGCCACGATCTCGCTCCGGTCAAAAATTCCGGACCCGCATCCGGATCTTCGCGTCACGCGCGTTCCGTCGGTGGTCGATCCGGTGAGAGCGATCTCGTCGTACGCATATATCGAACGAGGGCTGCTTCGCCGGGTCGCCGTTTTTCACAAGAAGGGAAAAATCTTCGAATTGGAGTTGATGCAGGAACAGCCGTCCGCGGAGTTCGATGTGTTGACGGAAGACCTCTACCGAATGGCCGCGGCGTTGTACGACCGGTAGAACGGAAGAGTGTGGAGATTGATGCTATTTTGATTTGAGTTCGAACACGCCGTTCCATTCTTTCGGCGGCGGTTTTTTGATATATGCCTGAGTCCGTATGAGATACAGTTGAGACGGACCGTCGTCCGCATCCGCTGACAAGACACCTAAAAATTCTTTTTCCGCCTGTTTAAATTTCCTTCCGCGGTATAATTCCAATCCCCGGTGATACCGATCGATCAATTCCTGCCGCGTAGAATCGATGTCCGATTTTTCCGCCACGAGTTCGAATACGCGGATCGGCCGTGTTTTTCCTTTGACAATCAAATAATCCAACTCACGGCAGACCAATACATCGTGCACGAGATCGCGCGTCCGTTCGCTGATCATAATCTTCGTGCCGTACGTTTTATTGGCCCCTTCCAGCCGGGACCCCAGATTCACCGCATCGCCGATCACCGTGTAGTCGAACCGGCTCGATCCGCCGACGTTGCCGACCACCATCATATCCGTGTTTAATCCCATGCGGACCAGCAGTTTCGGTTTTCCTTCCGTATCCCACCGCGCCGCGATTTCCGACGTTTTTTTCTGCATTTGTAAGGCGGCCCGGCAGGCGTTCAGTGCATTGTTCGGCAATTCCATCGGTGCCCCCCACACCGCCATCACCGCATCGCCGACGTATTTGTCAAGCGTGCCGTTGTGTTTCAGGATGATGTCGGTCATGGCGCTCAAATATTCGTTCAGGATCTGCACGAGGTCCACCGCATCCAATTTTTCGGAAAAATTCGTAAAAGACGCGATGTCCGAAAAGAAGACGGTCAATTCTTTTTTCTCCCCGCCGAGCCGAAGTTTCTCCGGATGGGCAATCAATTCGTTCACGACAGAGGGATTCAGATATTGACTGAACATGCCTTTGATCATCGTCTTCTGTTTTCGTTCGGTCAGATATTGATATACGGCGCTGCCGATATAGTTCAGAATCACGGCGGCGATCGGCGAAACGACCGGGATCACCAGTTGATGCTCCGCGAACGCATAGTAGGAGAGTGTCAAGATCCCGTCGATCATTCCGGCGACGACGATGACCGCCACGATCTCGATGATGAAGGCGTAGTGCGTTTTGATCAGTTTCAGCCAGGTGACGAGTGAGAAGGTGACGATGGAAAGAAACAGGATCAAGAACGATTCCTCTGCCGCCGGAAGTTTTTCGAGATAATTTTGATGGACGAGCGTCTGCAATGCGTTCGCGTGCAGTTCCACGCCGTACATTTGGTTGCGGTCTTCGAATCCCTGTTCGGAAACCGAAACGTTGAACAGGTCCTTCGACTCCGCAAAGTACGGACCGATGAGCACCAGTTTGCCGCGAAACACTCCGTCGTTCAACAGTCCGTAGTCGGGATCATCGAACACGTTGATCGGCGTCCGGAACTCCCGTTCTTCCACCGTCTGAAATTCCGCGTCGTCCAGGATGTTGACGATGTCGAAGGTCTGGAACGTCTTTCCCGCGATGCCGTGATAGTTAATCAGAATCGATACGTCGTCGTATTTCGGAATGTGCCGGCCGCCGAGAAAGAAGGAGGCATCGGTCTGTGCCGCCGTGGCGGTGGAAGGAAGGCCGAGCGCTTTGTTCATCATCGCGAAGGCGAAGGAGGGTATGTACCGTTCCTGTCCCGGCATTTTTGCGAAGGGCATATACCGGCGGTAGATTCCGTCGGCATCGTTCGGTACGAAAACACTGCCGACCGCGCTGTCCGCCGTATAAAAGATCGAATGGAAGTTCTCCTCCTCGCGCGTAATGGTGACGTCGCTGCTCCGGAGGTCCGTTTTTCCGGCCACCACCACGTTCCGGTATTGCCGGATCGCGGCGAACAGTTCGTCATCGTGATGCGGTCCGAGCGGATCGGGTTGTTCGAACGTCAGGTCAATGCCGATGGCCGCGGCGCCGGCACGGTTCAAATTGTGAATCGCGCGCGCGTAATAACTTCGGGGAAACGGAAATCGGTCGGGCACGGTCGTTTCCGACTTGTCCGAAATGGAAATGATGACCACCTGCAGAGACTCTTTGGGAAAGTTCAGCGGACCGCGCCGTGCGAACGACCGGTCGAGAAAGGAGAGTTCCGTCCGTTCAAAAAAACCGAAGGAAAACACCGCATCCTGCACGAATAACAGAACGATCACCGCGATCCCGATGCTGACGGAGATCCGCATCAGCCAATTCCGAAGGGTCGGGGAGGGGGAGAAGGTCATTTTTAAAAGTCGATGCGGTAGATCAGACTGATGTATGAATCGTTGTTGCTCACGGCGGTGGTGGTCAGCGCCGAAGCGGAATTGGCGATGAATTGATATTGCACGACCGCCACTTGAAATTGTGTAATGTTGTATTGCAGGCTGGTCTCAAACAATGTCCGGGCTATATCGCCGAACGTGGGGGCGATGGTAACGCTGAACCGGAGGACATCATCATACAGTTTGTAGCGGCCGTTCAGCGAGATGCTTTGATACCGCAGGTTCGACTGCGAGATCACCCCGTTGCTGTCCACTTGCGGAAATGCCAGCGTGCTGAAGGAGAGGCCGAGCGTGCTTTCCAGTTTGGGATCGTGAACGGTGCTGATGAGTGTCAGCAGGTTGAAGGTGGAGACATCTTGTTGTTTCGGCGTACGGTCGTCTTTTTCCGAGACGTCGAGATTCAGCGATGCCGTATGGCGGCCCCAGACCGAAAAATCATACGATGTCTGGACGAAATAACGATTGGTGTTGTCGTTCACCGCCCGCAGGGCGATCTGCTGAGAAATGCTGGTGGAATCCGCCGGGACGGGATCGATCGGGTTGCTGTTGCTGTTCCGTCCGAACCCGACGGTGATATTCGGAAAATCCCTCGGCGGATAGAACGAAATGGCGGTATTGACCGTCCGGTAGGTGGTGGTGGCAATCTCCGATCCGGAGGTGTTGTTCGTCAGCTGTTCATAACTGCCGGTGAGAAACAACCGGTTCTCCAGCATTCGCAACCGGTCGACGATGTTGAATCCGCGGATATCTTTCCGGAGTGACGTGGCGCTGGCGGAGTTGTAATCTTTTCCGTGAAAGATATACGTCGCTTTGAGATAATTCCCGAAATAGTTGAAGGAGAGGGCCGTCTCATACACCAGCGACGTGCCGCCGATCGGATTAATCGGCACAAGATTTTCATTCGGCGTGATGAATATTTTCAGGAACGGGAGCACCTGTTTCAGGCTGTTTCCTTCGTCCTCCCCGAACGTGCCGCGTGCAATGGCGGCATCGATACTGTCCTTGTTGAAGGCCGGCCGCGAGATATCCACATTATTCATGCTCACGGCGGTCTGTGCCGTGAATTCGATCCTCCGGTCATCGAAGGCGATCAGCATATCCGATCCGAAAACAACGTTCTCCTGCGGCCGTACGGCGGACGATTGTTGCGCATCGAAACCGTCGATGGATTTCATATAGGTGAAGCCCCACTGGAATTTTTCACCTTTGCCGAAACTCGGCCGCACGATGGTCATGTCCCGTTTCAATGTGGTCGGAACGGCGTTCTGTTCCACCCGGCGTAAAATCTCTCCGTTCGCCACGTTCAGATTAAATCCTCCAAGCAGTACGTCGAACGAATATCCCCGCACCCGCCGACCGTCCATAATGGTGTACGGAAACCGCGGGTAAGCGTCGCCCAGTCCGAGTTTCACGAATCGTGCATCGATGCCGAGGAAATATCGGTTTTGCGGCTGGTTCTCCGGTTTTTCTTCGGAGGTCAGGGTCAACAGGGCGTTGGTCCGGAGAAATTTTGCGTAGGAGCCGTACGCACGCGCATCAAGCCGGTTGTACGTTTTTTTCACCCCTTTGATGTTTTCGTTGCGCGATTCCGCTTGGGCATTACCGTTTCCCTGAAAGGCGCTTTCGATCTCTTCCGCTTGTTGTTCGGTCAATACCGTAAATCCGCGCCGGAGGAAGGAGAGTTCGTTCCCTTCGGCATCGAATGTTTGGACGGAGAGATTTACACCACCGGTGAGGGCCTCTGCCGGCACGGCATCCGGCGGCACGATCAACAGATCATCGTAGAGTACGATACTTCCCGAAAGGTCGATGCCGTTTAATTGAATCCTGGTTTTAGACCGGTCCACGGTGGAATCGGCATAGACGAACGACAACGAAATGTACGTTTCACCCTGCCGGACATTTTCTCCCTCTTCCGGACTCAGAATGATGACCTCGGATCCTGCGGTCGACGCGGGATCAACACTGATCCGTGCAGGATTGACGCGGGGATTGTCGAACGGGAATGATTCCATCGATCCGGATTGGGTGGTCGCCTCGACATACACTTCGATGAACGGCAGCGTCACATCTCTGCCGGGAATTTCAGCCACGGCGGAGTCCCTCAGGATTTGCATCTCCTGGGACCGGAATTCCGATTGGCCGAATTGGCGATAGTATAACACCACGCGGGAAAGTTCGGAGGATTGCCGTATGTCCACGGAGAGGGGAATGGCGATCCCTTCCGTCGCGGTCGACGGCCGAATCCCCCGGAGATACGTGTTGATCTGCGCGGAAAGTTGAACCGTCAACAGTGTCGACAGGAACAACGCGCGCAAGAAAAATGCCATGAGATATGATCGGTGAAAAAAAGAAATCGCCTGCAATCTATCAAATGTGTGAAAGAGTTGCAAGCGACCGTGGAAGAAAAACCGCGAACAGCATTATTTATATTCGATGATCATCGTCTTCTTTTTTCCCGTCGGATCGGTGAAGGGGACACGCAGTTCATTCTTTTGTCCCGCCTGCACCGGAAGCATCACCGGATTGGT
>CAZRWF010000051.1:0-8800 GCA_964603685.1 uncultured Chitinophagaceae bacterium | reverse complement strand
GACGTCGTGGTATCCGTCGGAGCTCCCGGCGGGCGCGATCCTTCGGATTTATTGCTGTCGGGTGCACTTTGGTTCAACAATCGTTTATCCTCCGAGGACGATTCTTCCACCTTGATGCTGCCGTCGGAAAAGGAATAGGCCGTTTGTCCCCCTTGGACGTTGAGAATCGTATTCGAAATCAAGTTTTTGAAATCAACGCTTCCGGAACCGAGAATCAACACGTCGTTGCTGTCCTGCCCGGCAATCAACAATCCTCCGGTGCCGCGGATGGAAGCGACGGATGTCGGCGTGCTGAACTCGAATTTTTCATTCGCCCGTTTTTTCACCTGGAAGCCGACTTCGCCGCGCTGCAAGTGAACGTTTTTGGAATATTCTCCTTTGGCGATTTCGCCGTTGATCGTCACTTCCGATTTTTCCTGAACGCGGACGACGGAATTTTCGAGGAACTTGACGATAACAAAGGAGTTTTCCTGCGTGCGGACGATGTCGCCCGCAATCAGCGGAGTAGCGGGTTTGGCCTTCACCCAGTCTTTCTCCGCCGTTCGGTACTCCACCGCACCCACCGGTTTAAAGATCGTCGCGATCGCCTTTTTTTGCTGCGACCGTGATGCCGTCGTCAAGGCCACGGTGAGAAACAGAAGAGTGATAATCGGTCTTTTCATGGAATGTCCTTTCGCTCCCCTGTTAATCTTCGAACCGGACCGAGATGATCCTGTCCTTATTTTCGATCAGCAGTTTCTGCAGATCTTGCGGACTTAACGCCACCCCATTCAACGTTATCCCGCTGGCATTGAGCTGCAGATTGAGATCCTGAATCAAATTGAAAATATTTTGGAATTCGCTCCCGCCGAATGTCGTCTGCAGAATGTTAATCACCACTTGTCCTTGCGGATCGGCGATGGCAAACGACCGAATCGTGCGGAGCGGCTCCACATCGTATCCGAAGGCGGTCGCGATACCATCCAGCACCACCACGTACAATTTTCCCCGTTCCAGCTGCCGCGGTCCGCGCAAAAATTCAACGCCGGGCCGGGGCGAAGCGTTTTGCGGGTAGGTGAACGAACTCATATTGCCGGTTTGTTTCCGGTCGATCTTCACTTGCAGATACGGATCGGACGCGCGGATTGCATCATCGAGCGATTGATGTTCCGGGCGCAGTTCATAGACGGAAAGCATCACGCCGCGCGTGTCGTACGTCCATTGAAACTGCGGGAAGGGCGTCGGATAGACGTACCCATTCGTGAACGGCACGTCGAGGACAGCGGTTGTTGGATTGGTGACGTTGATCGAACGATAAATCTCCACGGGAGCTTCTTTTGCTGCCACCCCGTTGATCGAATCCACTGTGACGATGATCCGCATCTCGTACAGACCGGAAGGGGTCCGTCCGCCGCTGGTCGGATCGAGAATCTTGTCTTTTAACTTCTTTTTGAGGTCTTCATTGACCGCATGCATCAAGGAGATGTCGGACGAGGAACTATTCGCATCTTTGCTCGTGAACACCCTTCCTTCAACCGGGACCAGGAACGGCCGACGGGTCTTTGACGTGCCGAGGAACAAGGGGGTCCGGACACGGTCCTCTTCCAATGTGACAAATGCTTCAAGTTCCATGCTCACCTTCACCGGAACCGGAGGTATGGTATTGTTGAAGATGTTGAGGGAAAATGTCGACGGTGCGATCTCTTTGATTTTTTCTTCCAGCGGATCGACCAGCACCGATGCATTGATGATGTCGGCTTCCGTGATCACCGGAACGACGGATATCGATTGTGCCGTTGCCAGCGAGACACAAGCGGCAAAGGCAAAAATGTTCATTCGTACGGTCATAGTTTTTCTCCTAAAGAACATCAACAAAGTATACTATTTTCCATTCTATGATGTGTTAATCATCACCGAACGTACCGCCGGTCACGCGACAGAAGGATCATCCGAAGATATCGTTATAAAGAACAAACACCATAAATGCGAGAAGAATGGCCATTCCGGCCTGTTGGATCCGGATTTGTATGATGTTGGGGATCGGTTTCCGCATGATCGCCTCATAAACGAGCACGATCAGGTGTCCGCCGTCCAGTGCCGGAAAGGGAAGAATATTCATCACGGCTAAACTGATGCTCAACAAGGCGGTAAAGGCGAGAAAACTGACGAAGCCTGACTCTGCACTGCGGGTGGCCATTTGTGCAATCTTCACCGGCCCGCCGACCGATTTGGTGAACTCCGCTTTTCCGGCGATCAATTGCCAGATGGAATAGGCATACAGCGTCGTCACATTCACCGTTTGCCGGACACCGCGCGGAAATGATTCGAGTAAACCGAATTGTTTGGTATAGAGCGGACCGTTATACCGGCTGCCGACGGAAATGCCGATCCGGCCGTCGGAAGAGGGAACAACCGGAATTACCGATGACTCCGTTCCGCGTTTCACGGCGATACGAACCTCCCGTTCCGGTGATGCACTGACGATGGCGATGACATCTTCCTGATTGAAGACCGGTTTTTCGTTGATCGACAATATAATGTCGTTGGCCCGGAAACCTGCCGCTTCCGCCGGACGGCCGGAAAGGACTTCATTGATCACCGCTTCGGTGTTCGCCGGATAAAGTCCAAACGTGGAGGACGAAATATCGGGGATGCGGTCGCGGGGAATGAAGATGGTCGTAGACACGCCGCCGCGTTCGATTCCGAGCGTGATATCATCCGAGACAAATTCAAAATAGATGAAGGTTTGGATCGCTTCCCAATATTCCACCGGTGTTCCGTTGACGGAAAGAATTTTGTCACCGGGGAGGATTCCCGCTTTCGCGGCGGGGGAGTCGGCGAGAACGATGCCGACGTCGTTCGTTTTCATGTACGATTCGCCCTGCACATAATTGATTCCCCAAAAGATCGCGATCGCAAGAAAAATATTCATGATCACGCCGGCGGAAATGACGATCATCCGCTGCCAGATCGGCTTGGCCCGGTATTCCCACGGTTCGGGATCTTTGGTTTGCGTTTCGGTGTCGAGACTTTCATCGATCATTCCGGCGATCTTCACATAACCGCCGATCGGAAACGCGGCGACGCGGTAGTCGGTGTTCCCGTGCAATTCAACATCTTCCTTCAGTTTCCCGAAACTGAATCCGGTGACCTTGTTCCAGCCGAAGACCCGGTTGCCCATTCCCAATGCGAACACTTCCGCCCGCATGCCGCAAGCAATCGCCGCCAGGAAATGTCCCAGTTCGTGAACGAACACCAAAATACCGATGGTGATCAAAAAATAGAGAATGGTGCTCAGTGTTTCCATCATCGTCTGTTGCCTCTGTGAAGTGAGATTGATTTGAACAATTAAAGGATTGAATCATTGAATCATTGAATCATTGATTCATTGATCCAATGAACCGATGAATCAATGACCCAATGAACCGATGACCCAATGAACCGATGAATCAATGACCCAATGAACCGATGAATCATTGACCCAATGAATCAATGTACCATGCCTTACCGCAATTCCTCTCGCGTTGCCCTGTCTGTTTGAACAATTTCTTCCAGCGTCGGGTTCGTTCGGTTGCGGTGTTTTGCCATTGCTCCCGCGATTATCTCCGGTATCTCCATAAATCCGATCCGGCCGTCCAAAAATTTTGCCACCGCCACTTCGTTTGCGGCGTTCAGCACTGCCGGCATTGTTCCCCCCGCTGCGAGGGCATCGTACGCAAGCTGCAGACAAGGGAATTTTTTCCGATCCGGTTCGAAAAACGTCATTTCGCCGAGTGTCGGGAAATGAACGCGCGGATGAGGTGCAGCGGATCGCGAAGGATAAGTCAACGCGTATTGGATCGGAATTTTCATATCCGGGACCCCTAACTGTGCTTTCACCGAGCCGTCGACGAATTCCACCATCGAGTGGATAATCGACTGCGGATGGACCACCACGTCGATTTTTCCTGGAGGCAAACCGAAAAGCCAAAACGCTTCCATCACCTCAAGTCCTTTGTTCATCATCGTGGCGGAATCGATCGTGATCTTGTTCCCCATCTTCCAGTTGGGATGATTCAGTGCCTGTTCTCGTGTGACGGACCGGAATTCCGACAACGGAAGGGTGCGGAACGGTCCTCCGGAAGCGGTCAGGATGATTTTTTCCGCCTTGTTCGGAAGTTCGCCGACGAGACATTGAAAGATCGCCGAATGTTCGCTGTCCACGGGTAAAATTTCAACCCCGTTCCGGTCCGCGAGAGGCATAATGATCTCACCCGCCACGACGAGGGTCTCTTTATTGGCGAGGGCGATCTTCTTTTTTGCTTCGATCGCGGCGATCGTCGGACGAAGGCCGGCAAATCCGACCAGACTGCTGATGACGATGTCCACATTATCCCGTTGAACGATCTCCGCCAGTCCTTCTTCGCCGCTTAATACTTCCGTTGTCGATGGTACTTTCTTTTTTACTTCTTTGGCCGTTTTTTCATCCAGCACGACCACTCCGGCGGGACGGAATTGATGCACCTGCCGGAGCAACACGTCCGCATTGGAATGAACGGTGAGATATGTCGGTTGAAATTCGTTCGGAAATCGGGCGATCACTTCCAGCGATTGCTGGCCGATGGAACCGCTGGAACCGAGAATTGCGATACGTTTGCGCAATGAATGTCCGGTAAAATGAGTTGTCTGCAATGAAAATACTTAAAGTGACGCTGGGAAGCAATTATCCTCCTCGTGAACCGCAACACAACGTACAGCGGGATAAGAAGGGTCGTTCCGTTGAATCACCGTCGTTTGAAAATCCCTATCGATCTCTTATATTGATGTTCATGAGAATGTGGTGGAAACTTTTATTGTTGATCTGCGCTGCTTTTTCGTTGTCCGCACAGCAGGACCATCGTCAAAACATCCAGCGTCTTGCCCAAGCATTCGAACAACAATCCGAATATGAACGTGCGCTGCAATTGTACACAGAATTGTTTGCCGGCGATTCCGTGAACATGCTCTACTTTGATGCCGTCCGCCGGTTGAATATCCAGCTTAAACGGTTCGACGCTGCCGTGGAAATCTCTCTTCAGCGGCTGCGGTGGACCCCCTTCGATCTCACGTTACATTCTTCGATCGCCGGTATTTATGCACAGGCGGGAAGGGAACGTCAAGCCGATTCGGTATGGAATCTCATCCTCTTTTCCGCCAATAAAAATCAAATGGTGTACCGGGCAGTGGCAAACGAACAAGCCAATCAACGTCTGTTCGATAAAGCGATCGCGACGTATCTGCGCGGACGCCGGGAGCTCGGCGATCCGATGATCTTCGCCAACGAACTCGGTTATTTGTATTCGTTCATGATGGATTTTTCCAATGCCACGCGGGAATATCTCGGATTGCTGCGGCAGAACGAACAACAATACGATTTTGTCCAATCGCGCATCAACGCGCTGATCACGAGGACTGACGGACTTTCCTCCGCGGTTGCGGCGGTGGAAGAAGAGCTGCGGAAAAAACGGACGATACCGCTCCTGCGTCTTCTCGTATGGCTGCACATGGAAGGGGACCGGTTTGCCGAGGCCTTCCGCCGTACGCAGGAGATTGAATCGCTGGTCGGTTCCGGCGGACAGGAACTCTTTAATTTTGCGGAGCGGGTGTTTAAGGAGAAACAATATACGATTGCCCTGGAGGCGTACCGGATGTCCCTGAACGCCGGTGCAGCGATGCCGTTCGCTCCCTCCGCCCGGTTCGGTTACGCCCGGTGCATCGAAGAGTTAAGTGCCACGGGTGAAGTAGGCGGGAGTCAGGACAAATCCGCTGCGGGACAGCTCGAAACAATGGCCGATGTCTCCGGGGCAATTCAACGTTATGAGGAATTGGCGAAAGAATTCCCCCGGACCAATATCGGGGCGAATGCCATGTACCGCATCGGATGGATCCGCTATTATCGTTTGTTCGATCTCGACGGCGCTCTGCGGGTGTTTGATTCGCTCCGCACCGTTTCACCGGCCGGGCCGATGATCCCGATGGTCCTCTCGACCATCGGCGATCTTCTGATCGCTCAAAATAAATTGTCCGAAGCGTCCACAGCGTTTCGATCCGTTATTACCTCCCCGTATTCCTCGCCGGAGCAACGAACGTTCGGTCAATTCCGCCTTGCCGAGATCCGGTTCTTTGACGAACAGTTCGACAGCACACTGTTCATCCTGAAACCGTTGACGGAAAACCTCAGGACGGACGAATCCAACGATGCGCTGTTGCTGCAATACTTCATCACGGAAAACCGGTTCCAATTTCCGGACGCGGTCCGACGGTTTTCCCGTGCGGAACTGCTGGCGCGGCGCAACAAATTGAGCGAAGCGACGGCCGAATTCGGATCGATCATCGATCTGTACCCCGCCGCACCGATGGCGGATGACGTCCTGTTAAAGATTGCGGAATATTCCCTTCGGCAAAAACAATTTGCCGCCGCCCATCAAGCGTATCAACGGCTTTTGACGGAATATGCCGAGAGCAGCGAACGTGAAAGGACAATGTTTCTGATCGGGGAGTTGTATCAATTCCATCTATCGGACAGTGCTCAAGCGATCGCCGCCTATGAAAAAATTTTGGAACTTCATCCGTTTTCGCTGTTCGCGGAAGAAGCTCGAAAACGTATCCGCCGATTGAGAGGAGATGCCCTCTGATGGATATGTCGTCTCTTCGTCACCATTGCCGGAAGAAAAACGGGAAGATCACGGAGGAATTTCCTTTTGACGAAGAGACACTGGTGATTAAAGTGGAAGGGAAGGCGTTTGTGTTGACCAATGTGAACGACGTTCCGCTCTCGATGAACCTGAAATGTGATCCGGTAAAGGCGGTGGAATTGCGAGAACGGTATCCGGCGGTGGCGCCGGGTTATCACATGAACAAAAAATATTGGAACACGGTCACGGCGGACGGTTCACTCTCCGATACCGCTCTGTACGGACTGATCGACCATTCGTACGATGAAGTGGTAAAAAAACTTCCGCAGAAAGTGCGCCGGAAACTCGCCGCCCCGCCGAAGGTCCGAAAAACCGTCAATCGATAAATTCCCACGACAATCCGAAACGGACGTTGCCGTCGTACATAGGATAGAACGGTGCGAGAAAATATTGATTGCCGGTCAGATTCTCCCAGATCAGATGGACGTACGCATCCCCGATTTTCCCCACCGCAAAGAAGTCGATCGTTCCTCCCGGTCCGTAGGTCACTTCCGATGACGGGATCCACACGCCATACTCGTCGTACGGCGTCATTCCGGTTTGCGCCGAGTGGAAGTTCGCGCGGAATCCGGACTTCAGATCGAGATTCCCTCCGGCGAGTGTTCCCTGATAATAGAGCGAGCCGCTCCCCGTCAGTTCCGGAAAAAGAGTCAGCGTGATGCCGTTGCGATTGTACGGTGTCTGCCGCATCGCCTGTGCGTTTAATTCCAGATGAAATTCTCCGATCGACGTATGGATCGATCCGTACACCGCATCGGTGGCATAGTCCGACGGCGTCGTCGAGGACGGTATTGTGCTGACCGTATCGTAGATCAACGGCAGATTGTTTTCCAATCGTTGTGCGGCAATGCGGAACGTCACCCTGTCCATCCATCGATATTCCAAACCGATCTGCACTGTCGATATGGTTCCCGTCGGCAATTGGTGGAAAGGTGCGATCGTCGTCGCCGGCCGGGCGGAAGGAATTCCCGAACGTTCGGACAACAGTGTCGTTGCGGCGCCGCCGAACAGAGAAAACGATTCCGCCGCTGACACTATGCCTTCGGCACCGCCATGGACGAAAAACTCTCCGTTCGCATCCCGCAGGGAAATAAACGGTGTCAAACGAATTGCAGCGAGCGGGAAGAGGTCAGTCTTTCCCCCGAGGGAAATGTTGTTGTTTCCTCCCGACCGCTGGAGATCGGCATATCCCAGAAAATGTACGAACGGTTGACGGGCCGCGATCTGCAGTTTTACGCCGGTGACGGATGAAACGAAGTCCCGGCGTGCGATGATTCCGTTTGTCAAGACCGCCCGGTTTTCATCATCCCGGTATTCCCGCAGCCGGTCGAAGGAATAGACGGTGATAAGTCCGTGCACGGAAGAGTCGGGAAACGGTGCGATCGCCGTCGACAGCGTGAGATGGTTGTTGAACGTTTTTTCATACGCTTCTTCGCTGCGCACGGTCGCCCGCAATCCTTCGAAGAGGGAAACGGTGTTCCGGTAATCGACTCCGCCGTGCAGGCCGGTCCATCGGCGGTCGTACCGGTACGAAAGTGAAAAATTGATCCACGACGAAGGATCATACCGGAGTTTCGACCGGAAATGCCATGCGTCGTCGTTGGAATTGAGGAAACGCCCGCGGTAATTTTGGAATTCCTTATTCGATCCGAATCCATAATGGGCGAGTCCAAGCGAAAGATTGACACCGCTGAGAATATTTTGGGCGAACGACGCGTCCGTGTGCGTATAGCCCGAAATACCCTGGCTGTACCGCAACTGTGTCCGCGCCCGGTTGTTGTGAAAATGTTTTGTGACGATATTTATCGCTCCGCCGGATGAACGACCGTCGTAAAAAATGGACGAAGGTCCGGTGATTACTTCGATCCGTTCGATCGCATCCACCGGAATATCCCAGAGATTGTATGTGCCCGTAAAGGGATCGTTATACGGTACGCCGTCCACAAAAACGGCGATGTTGCGGTCGTCGATGCCGCCGATCGTCCATTGATTTTTTTGTCCCGGACTCGCCAAGTCGCGCACAAATATGCCGGGCCGATGGGCAATGATGTCGTACAGCGAACGGTATTCCGTATAGGTAATATTGTGGGAGGTGATCGCTTCGGCGG
>CAZRWF010000050.1:0-20101 GCA_964603685.1 uncultured Chitinophagaceae bacterium | reverse complement strand
GTCAGGAATGGAACGCCCATTCGAACGATCGTCCGCCATCGGGAGTTTTTCGGGTGCAACACAGTTCCACCCTTTCTCCCTGTTTGGAGAAACGGCGACGAATGATGGGAAACAATTCAGCAGTTCCGGCGGGATACATCTTGATCTCCATCGTACGCTCCGCATGGTGTACCATCGACGCAACATTATTCCGGGATTCCGTTCACCCTACGCCGGTGTGTTTGCCGAATTATCGGATCTCTCGGAAGGGGAATCCGGAAATTATTTCGGAGTGGAGGCGGATGCGGCCGTGACGAAGATCCAATTGTTCGCCGACCATTTCCGTCAGGGGTCCGGTAACGGATTTCCTCACGTCGGTTCCGATCTTCTCATCAACACTGAAACAAACATCGCGCGGAATGTCTCCATCTCCGCTCTCCATCGACGCAAAAAAACTGCCAACGTTTCCTTCGAACGGGATCAGCAACATCTGCGATTCACCGTACGATGGAAAAGTGCCGAACGATGGACGATTCGACAGAGAGTGGAGACGATCGTTGTGCGTTACTCTCCTCAGCGGACGATGGAAAGGGGAATTCTTACCGGGCTCGATCTTGCCCTTCGGTTTGGCGCCAGGAACTCGGTGAAAATGCGTTTTGTTCTTTTCGATACACCCTCCTACGATTCCCGCTTGTATTTCTTCGAATCCGATGTGCGGGGAAATTTTTCCAATCCGCCCTTATACGGGAAAGGATTTCGTTGGTACGGAATCGGTGAATGGGAGGTGGTGACGAATATGAAATTGGCCGGTAAATATTCCGTCACGAGCAAACTTTTAGAACGGCAGTTGGGAAGCGGGGTCGATGCAATACCCGGAAATACCGATCGTCAGGTCGTTCTGCAGGCGGATTTTCAGTTCTGACGATTATTGAGTATATTGAATAATATTTAGATGATTGATTTTGGAATGAATACGTCGAATAATAAAAAAACTGTGGTCCTCGGCATGTCCGGCGGCGTCGATTCGTCCGTTTGTGCCGCCTTGCTGGTGGAACAGGGATACAACGTCATCGGCATCACCATCAAAACCTTCAATTATGACGATGTCGGCGGGACGATCGAAGGGGACAAGAGCTGCTGTTCGCTGGACGGGATCAACGACGCACGGTTGATTGCGGCGAAATTCGGATTTCCCCATTATGTGATGGACTTCTCCGAAGTGTTCGGCAAGGTTGTGATCGACAATTTTATTGACGAATACATGCACGGCCGGACGCCGAATCCCTGCGTGATCTGCAACCGCAAGATCAAATGGGAGGAGTTGCTTCGCAAAGGAAGGCAGCTCGGAGCAGACTATGTTGCCATGGGTCACTATGCCAAACTGCGCATCGATGAATCCACGCGACGTTATGTGATCGAGCGGGGAAAAGATGCGAAAAAGGATCAATCGTACATGTTGTGGAACGTCACGCAGGAATCGCTGTCACGAACGCTGTTTCCGCTGGCGGACTATACAAAGGAAGAAGTGCGGGCGCTGGCGGTGAAATACGGACTGCGCACGGCGGCAAAGGGGGAAAGTTTCGAAATCTGTTTTATTACGGACAATAATTATGAACGATTTCTCAAGCACAAACTTCCGCAGTTGGAAAAGGACGTTGCCGGCGGAGAGATCGTTCTCAACGGCGAAAAAATCGGAGAACATGCCGGTTTTCCTTTTTATACCATCGGGAAACGCAAAGGTCTCGGAATCGCACATCCCGATCCGCTGTACGTGACCTCCATCGATTACCAACAAAATAAAATCACCGTCGGTTATGAAAACGATCTCTTACACCACCGCTTGTTCGCCTCCAAACTCAATCTGATCAAATATCCCGATCTGCGGGAGGGAAAACGGTTGACGGTGAAAATCCGGTACAAAGATGCCGATGAACCAGCGACGGTAACGCAACTGGACGGCAGCGGTGACGGCGACGGAAGGATCAGGATCGACTTTGACGAACCGAAACGGGCAATCACGCCGGGACAGTCCGTTGTCTTTTATGAAGGAAATGATCTCGTCGGCGGTGCCGTGATCGATGAAGCGGTCCGATGACCGGAAGGTGAATCAGCCACCGTCGTTTCCCCGTGATCTCTTCGATGCCGGGGATTTTTTTTTATCGGGAAATGATCATGGATCAACGAATGATCGTACGACAGGTGGTGACGGTATTTATCATCGTCGTGATCAGCGCAACTGCCCATTCTCCGTCTCTTCAGAACGGTTGGACAACGTGGGATGACGATGTGTACGTGCTGGACAATCCGGACATCCGATCGTTTAGCGGAGAGAATGTTCGAAAAATCTGGACGTCGGCCTACAATGGTTCCTATCTTCCGGTCACCATGATGTCATACATGGCGGACTACGCGGTCGGTGAATTTGACCCGTTTGTGTATCACCGTACGAACTTCATTCTCCATCTCTGCAATATTGTTCTGGTCTATTGTTTTATTGTTATATTTTCCGGCTCACCGTGGATCGCCGCCGTCACTGCGCTGTTGTTCGGAATTCATCCGATGCATGTCGAATCCGTCGCCTGGATCTCCGGACGCAAGGACCTTCTGGCGATGTTCTTTTTTCTTCCGTCGTCGATCTGTTATATCTTCTACCGACGAACGGAACGCCGGCGATGGCTGGCCGGTTCTTTCTTTTTCTTCCTCTTGTCGCTCCTCTCCAAAGTGATCGTCATTTCATTTCCGCTGATTCTCTTGGCGTTCGATCTGTACGAGCAGCGGAAATGGACACCGAGGGTGTTAAAAGAGAAGATTCCGTTCTTTATCGCCGCAGCGGTGTTCGCCGCGATCGGATTTATCGGGCAGGATTCGGTCGGTGCGGTGAAGCCGGTGAACAAATTGATCCATAACATCATCGTTTCCCTGCATGGGATCGTCTTTTACGTGGAAAAGTTGGTTTTACCGTTCCGGCTTTCCAATATGTATCCGTATCCGGCGTCGCTGACATTTTCGTTTTATCTTTATGCCGCTGCAGCGGTAACGGCGATCGTTTTGTTGTGGCGAACGGTCAACGACCGGCGCGTGTTGTTCGGGATATTGTTCTTTTTGATCTCATTGCTACCGGTTTTGCAGTTCATTCGATTCAGCCACATTTTTGCAGCGGACCGCTTCACGTATATTTCGTATCTCGGATTATTCTATCTGATCGGAGTGGCCGCCGAGTTCATCCATCAAAAAATCGGGATGAAAGGACTGTTGACGGCGGCGGTGATCATAACGGCAGGATTCTCCTTCATCACCTGGGAACGAACACACGTATGGAAGGATAGTCCCACGTTGTGGAAAGACATGCTCCGGAAATATCCCGATGCACTAAAAGGACTGTGACGTTAGAGTTTGACTTCGGTGAAAATGTGATGAATCTCCGATCGGTCCGGTGCAGAGAGGAGCCGTCGATAGACGGAATCGTTTTTAATGTTCGCGGCAATCAGCTGCAGGGTTTCCAGGTAATGGCGTTCATTGGTTCCGGTGGAAACGAGAAAAATCAATTTGACGGTTTCGCCGGTGGAAACATTGTAGAGAAGTTCATTCCGGAGACGGGCAAAGATCACGATCACCTTTTCATGTTCGCTTTCCACCCGGCCGTGCGGCACAGCCACGGATCGTCCGATAGAGGTCGGCATTTTTAATTCCCGCTCAACGACGCTGTGCAAAAATTCCGCTTTATTGCTGATCCTTCCGGTTTTTGCCGCTTCCGAGACCAACCGGAGGAATAATTCCTCCTTGGAATTTGCCGTAACATCCAACAGAATGAGGTCGTCGTCGATGTAGCGTGCGAGGTGGCGTTGTTCGCGTTTCCGGTCAACGATGTCGAACGAAAAACGAATCGCTTCCTCCAGCGTCGGAACAAAATGACCGATTCCGATTTTCCGGGTAATGCCGAGCCGGTAAAGCACGTGGCGCACCGGAGGCCGGATTCCCACGATCAATAGTCGTTTTTTGTCCGCATAGAGCCGATCGACGATCGTTTCCAATGCCACGGCCCCGGTGGTGTCGATCACCGGAACATTTTCGATATCCAGAATGACGACATTCACGTCGAAATTCTTTTCTATGCCGTCGATGAACGACCGAGCGGCGCCGAAAAAGAGAGCGCCTTCGATGTCGTAAATGACGATCTTTTTTTCGTCGAGTTGTTTTTTCAATGCCGGGTCGAGTTTTACCGTCGCCGTTCCGTCCATCTCGTTGGAGGTGAGCAGTCCCAAGTCACTCATCCGGTGCACAAACAGGAACGCCGCCATAACCAATCCGACCTCCACCGCCGTAATTAAATCCACGAACACGGTGATGGCGATCGTCGTCAACATCACGGCGGAATCCGGCAATGGCGATTTCGGAATCATTTTCATCGGTGCCGTTTCGAACATACCGGCAGCGGTCATCATCAACACGCCGGCCAGCGCCGCCAGGGGAATATGCGACGCCCACTCTCCGAAAAAGAGCATCACCACGATGAGGATCATGCCGTGGAAAATCCCGGAGAGCCGTGTTTGTGCTCCGCTGCGGATGTTGACCATCGTCCGTACAATGGCGCCGGTACCGGCAATCCCGCCGAAAAACGGCGCAGTGAAATTAGCGACTCCTTGTCCGATCAATTCTTTGTTGCTATTGTGTCGCGTTGCCGTTGCGTTATCCGCCACGACCGAAGCGAGCAATGTTTCGATTGCGCCGAGCAATGCGATTGTAAATCCCGCCGGAATAACGTTCTGCCATGTTTCCCAGGAAATATACGGCAGCCGCGGTAGTTGGAACGACGACGGAATGGTCCCGATGGTGGTGATCGCGTCGCGGACCGTAAATATCTGCTGATCCGGCTGATAGTATAGACGAAGAATATCGACCGACGAAAAAAGCATGGAAACGACCGTACCGACGATCAGTCCGATCAACGCATGAGGAAGTTTTTTGCTGATCTTCGGAACAACGAGGATGGTGCCGATCGTCAGCATGGCGATGACGGGGGCGGAATTGAACGTGTTCAACTGTTGTGTGAAAATGAGGATGGCGATCCCGTTAGTGAATCCGACAATGACCGGATACGGGACGAGATGGACGAATTTGCCGAGTTTTAAGAGTCCAAAACCGATCTGGAACACTCCGGCAACAATACAGGCCGCCAGCAATGCTTCGGCGCCGCCATACCGGATGTACACTTCGGTAAGGATCACCGTCATTCCTCCCGTCGGACCGGTGATCTGCTGGCGGGTGCCGCCGAACAGTGACGCCAGTATTCCGGTGAAGATCGCTCCGTATAATCCCGCCACGGCTCCTTGCGGATGCCCGTTGTACGATAATAGTCCGAATCCGAGAGCGAGGGGAAGGGCGACGATGGCGGAGGTGATGCCGCCGAGCAGATCGCTTTTGAGATATCGGAGATCGAACCGGAGCGATGAGCCGAAATCGAATTCGCGGAAGTAACTTTTGAACGGAGTCGAGAACTCAGTGTTCATAGGGATGGAGTGTGGAGGAAATATAGGAATTTATTCCTTCAGAAGTTGTTTTCCCGTGCAACTCTCATTTTTTCCTTCTACATTATCGCCGAACATATGAGCGACGAACGACGACATTGTCATAATTGCGGAAGCGAACTGCACGGGCAGTTCTGTTCGGCCTGCGGACAGAAGGACAAGGAGCTCCATCGGCCGATCGCGGAATTGACCTCGGAACTGATCGACACCATTCCGGCATTCGATGATCGCCTGCTGCGGACGATGAAACTGTTCCTGCGGAAACCCGGCCAGCTCGCCGCGGAATATCTTGCCGGAAAAAGGAAACAGTATCTGTCGCCGTTCAAAATGTATTTTTTCATCAGCTTCCTCTTCTTTTTTTCCGGGTCAGTCTACGAGTCCGCCGTAAAAAAGGAGCTGCGCAAAGAACTATTGCATGCCGATTCGCTGTCGACGGTGATCAACGGCGATTCCTCAGCGTTGTCCATTCGCAATACCGATTCCGGCGTCAGTTTTACCGTCAACGATACGGTGCAGATACAAAAGCTGTTCGGACGGGAGTTTATCGAAGGGTTCCGTTCCGGAAAGAACAATCCGACGCAATTTTTCGACAAAGTAAAAGATCATCTTCCGAAAATCATTTTTCTCCTGCTTCCAATCTTCGCCGTCTTGTTGAAGATTGTGTATGTTCGATCGGGCATCCTGTTCATTTCTCATCTGGTGTTTTCGTTCACCTTCCATTCGTTTATCTTTTTTATATTGTTGGCCGATTCCATCATAGAATGGGTCTTTCCGAAGGGAGTTCATCTGTATGCGAACATCATCCTGCTGACGATCCCGGTCTATTTATATGCGGGATTGCGGAATATGTACGCACAATCGCGGTGGAAAACATTCGTTAAGGTGTTGCTCTTGACGACCGCCCACGGTATCATTTTTATTCTGGCCGTCAGCGCGATGGTCATTGCTATCATCATGTTCTTTTTTACCTGACCTATGAACAAACTCGAACAGTTGCAGCGGAAAAAAGAGGAGGCACTCCTCGGCGGCGGTGAAGCTCGGATCGCCGATCAACACAAAAAAGGGAAGCTGACCGCGCGCGAGCGGATTGATCTTCTCATCGACGACGGTACGTTTGAAGAAATCGGCATGCTCGTCACCCACCGGTCGACCGCATTCGGATTGGAGAAGCAAAAATTTCTTGGGGACGGCGTTATTACCGGACACGGAAAGGTGAACGGACGCGAAGTGTTCGTCTATAGCCAGGATTTTACCGTGTTCGGCGGATCGCTCTCCGAAGCGCACGCGGAAAAAATCTGCAAGATCATGGATATGGCGATGAAGGTCGGCATTCCGGTGATCGGATTAAACGATTCCGGCGGGGCACGAATCCAGGAAGGGGTTGTTTCGTTGGGCGGATATGCCGATATCTTCCTGCGCAATACGCTCGCCTCGGGTGTGATCCCGCAGATTTCCGCCATCATGGGACCGTGCGCCGGCGGTGCGGTCTATTCGCCGGCCATCACGGATTTCGTTCTGATGGTGAAAAATACCAGTTACATGTTCGTCACCGGCCCGAACGTCGTCAAAACGGTGACACACGAAGAAGTAACGAGCGAAGAATTGGGCGGTGCCATGACCCACGCAAGTAAAAGCGGAGTGGCCCATTTTGCCTGTGAGTCGGAGATCGAATGTATCGACCACATCAAACAACTGCTCTCCTTTATTCCGCAAAACAATATGGATGATCCGCGGCGGAAGGAATGTACCGATGCACCCGACCGGCGGGAGGAACGGTTGAATACAATCATCCCGGATTCATCCTCCAAACCGTACGACATGAAAGAAGTAATCCACGCGGTGATTGATGACGGTGATTTTTTTGAAGTGCATCGCGAGTATGCGCAGAATATCATCGTCGGATTTGCTCGAATGAACGGCATGCCGGCCGGAATCGTTGCCAACCAACCGTCCGTGCTGGCCGGCGTTCTGGATATCGAGGCCTCCATCAAAGCGGCACGGTTCATCCGCTTCTGCGATGCATTTAACATTCCGCTGATTACGTTCGAAGATGTGCCGGGATTTTTACCGGGTACGGATCAGGAATGGCACGGCATCATCAAACACGGTGCGAAACTGCTCTATGCATACTGCGAAGCGACCGTTCCGAAAATCACCGTCATCACGCGAAAAGCGTACGGCGGTGCGTATGACGTAATGAACTCCAAACACATTCGCGGCGATGTCAATTTTGCCTGGCCGACGGCGGAGATCGCGGTGATGGGACCCAAAGGGGCGGTGGAGATCATTTTTAAAAAAGAAATCGACAAAGCGGCGAATAAAGAAGAGGCGCTGGCGCAAAAAGTACAGGAATACACGGAAATGTTTGCAAATCCGTACAGCGCTGCGGAACGCGGTTATGTGGATGATGTTATTCTACCGAGCGAAACACGGCCGCGGATCATTCGCGCTCTGGAAATGCTGCGGACGAAGGTGGATAAAAATCCGAAAAAGAAACACGGGAACATACCGCTGTAAAACAGTCCGTGCAGGACGAAGTCCGATCGTCCTGCACGGAATCACGCCGTTATGCCGCGGCGGCTTCCTTTTTCCCGTATACTAGCGAAAGAACAACCCCGCAGGCGATCCATTCCACGATGCCGTACAGAAACCATTGTAACGCCATCGTATACGGGATCGCGATCATGCCGTATGTTCCGTACGCCATGCCCGTGCTCATCCAAATACCGATATATGCACCGTAGCGGACGCCTTCCATTATTCCTTTCCCTTCGTATCCTTTGGAAAAAATCAACGAAAAGAAAAAAGAGCCGATCAGACTCACGAGAGAAAAAATCCACATTTTCGATTCCATATCCGGACGCCAGATTCCGGCTGTCTCCTTGTAGGCCGAAGCCAGCAGAACGCCGTGGATCAAATAATCCAACACGCTGATGGTAATGAAAACGGCAGCAGCGCCGATGAGAACCTTTTTCATAGAACCTCCGCTTGTATGATGGTGAATAGATAACATCGGTGATACGGACGATAGGGTCCGTTAAAATCCGCCCTAAAGTAGTTTTCCCGCGCATAAAGGTCAAGCGGGAAAAATCCCATATTCGATTGGATTCTCAACAGTTTTACAATTATCACTTGAATTCAGACTTTCCTTTTCCTAAATACAGATACTGATGCCAATAGAAAAGGAGTTCAATGAATAAGATCGTTCTCTTTTGTTTTTTGTTGTGCGGTTTCGCGATCGCCCAAATCCCCTCACAATACCACTCCAATAACGCTCTCATTGCCTCCGTAAAAAAAATCGCAGCACAATATCCAAAGGTCGTTTCATATCGTTCGATCGTTACGATGGTGAAAGGGAATGATATTGTGGCAGTAACGATTGGCAACGGCGATCCGGATTCAAAACGGGCGCTGCTGGTAGTCGGCGGCATCGAAGCAACGTCCGTCGTCGGTACGGAACATGCGCTGCGATTTATCGAACATCTTGCATCGTCGTACGGAACAGTGGACAGCATCACGGCACTTTTGAATTCTGTCACTGTTTATGTCATCCCGCGGGCAAATCCCGATGCGAGCGAAGCATTTTTTCAACGACCGCTCACGGAACGGGAGACGAATTTTAATCCCAACGACGACGATCGTGATGCGGCGGTGGATGAGGATGATGTGGAGGATGTCAACAAAGACGGCGTGATCAGCTGGATGCGGGTCACCGATCCGCGGGGCGAATGGATGATCCATCCCGAAGACTCCCGGTTGTTGAAAAAGGCCGATCCGGCTAAAGGTGAAAAGGGAATGTATCTTCTCTATTCCGAAGGGATCGACAATGACAAGGATGAAGAGTGGAACGAGGACAGGGTGGGCGGGACCGATTTCAACCGGAACTTCACGTACAACTATCAGTTCTTCGGAAAAAACAGCGGGGTGCATCAGATTTCCGAAAATGCCACGCGTGCCATCGCCGATTTCGTGTTTGATCATCCCAATATCGGAATGATCTTTACATTTTCATCGAACGACAATCTTCTCACCGCGTGGAAAAACGAACCGCCGCGCGGCGATTCTCCCGCCATCACGTCCGTAACGAAAGAGGATGAAGAATATTACGGATATATCGGCAAAAAATTCGGCGAGATCACAAAATTAAAAGACGCACCGAAACCAACAAAAGGGGAAGGAGCGTTCAGCGAGTGGGGGTATTATCATGCCGGACGATGGTCGTTCGCCGCGCGGCCGTGGTGGCCGGGTGAGGTCGCGAAAACGAAAGATTCGTCGGCGGCAAAAGATACCACCAAACGCAGTGCGGATCCCAAAAAAGATGACAAATCAAAGTCCGACGATCCGGCGATAAAAACGCTTCAATGGTATGATGCTGTCGGTATAAAAGATATTACTGTTCCGTGGACGGAATGGAAACATCCCGATTTTAAGAACAAAAAGGTGGAAATCGGCGGAGTGAAACCGTTCGTGTTAAATAATCCGCCGGCGGAAAGTTTGAACGCCTACGCAAAACCGTTTGCCCATTTTCTCACATATCTTGCCGGACAAATGCCTTCCATCTCTTTGTCCAATCATTCGGTGGAAAAAGTGGGGAGCGGCCTCTATCGTGTAACGGTCGATGTGGTCAATAAAGGATTTTTACCGACAAACAACGGTCTGGGTGTGCGGACACGATGGGTCCAAAACGTGCGCGTGTTGATCGATCCCGGAAAAGGAAACACACTTTCGGGCGGGCGGGGGAAACAAGTGATTGAACCGATCAAAGGCAACGGCGGATATCGGACGCTTTCCTGGCTCGTAGCGGGAAAAGGTTCGGTCACGGTCACGGCAGAAAGTCCGACGGCAGGTCGCTCCGTGTTAACGGTGGACCTGCCGTGATGATCCGGTCTTTCTTTCTCAAGAATATTTTTTCGGAGTGTGAATGAAAACGATGTTACTTCTCAGTTGTACGATTCTCCTCTTGTCCGCCGCCGGTGCGCAGCAATCGCGGGAATTTACCCCCAGTGCGCTAAAAGCGATCGGTGCGCCGAACAATCCCAAAGTAGAGATCGCGTGGAACCGGTACTACGATTCCCAACAGTTGTATGAGATCATGAAACGGATCGAAAAAGCGTATCCGAATCTGGTGAAAGTGTACAGTATCGGAAAATCCTACGAAGGGAAAGACGTGTGGGCAATGACCGTGTCGAACCGGAACAACGGCAATCCCGACACCAAACCGGCAATGTATGTGGACGGGAACATCCATTCGAACGAATTGCAAGGTTCGGAAGTGACGCTTTACACCGCCTGGTACGTGACGGAATTGTATGACGAAGTGGAGTGGATTAAAAATTTGCTCGATGAAAAGACGTTATACATCGTTCCGACGATCAATCCGGACGCGCGTGATTTTTACATTCACCGTCCGAATACTCCCCATTCGCCGCGGAGCGGATTGGGGAAGAGGGATGACGACGGCGACGGTGATCTGAACGAGGACGGGTTTGATGATCTGAACGGAGACGGACACATTACATTTATGCGGATCAAAGATCCGAACGGACGGTGGAAAGTGGACCCGAGCGATGACCGGTTGATGGTGCAAGCCGGTACGGACGAACCGGGGGAATACACGCTTCTCGGATGGGAAGGTTTCGACAACGACGGCGACGGAAATGTGAACGAGGACAATCCCGGCTTTTACGATCCGAACCGGGACTGGGCGTGGAATTGGGCGCCGCGATATGTTCAATTCGGGTCAGACCGGTACCCGTTCACTCATCCGGAAAACCGGGCGGTCAGAAATTTTTGGATGGAACGGACAAATATTGCCGCGGCGCAATCGTTTCACAATAACGGCGGAATGATTCTCCGCGGACCGGGCTCCAAAACGGATGAAGGGACGTACAGCCGTCAGGATATTCAGACGTACGATTTTCTGGGAAAACTCGGCGAAGAACAACTGCCCGGTTATAAGTATATGATCATTTGGAAAGATCTGTATACCGTGTACGGCGGCGAGATCGAATGGTTTTACGGCGGACGCGGAGTACTCTCCTTCACGAACGAATTGTGGACGGAGTTCGATTATTTCCGCCGCGCGAAAGATTCCACCCGGGATGTGAGTATGCAGGACATTTACCGGTTCGACCGGATAATGCTGTTCGGCGAAGGGGTTGTTCCGTGGACCCGTGTTCAACATCCGCAATATGGCGCGATTGAGGTGGGGGGAGTGAAAAAACAATGGACACGAACAGCGCCGTCGTTTTTGATCGAAGATATGTGTCACCGCAATATGGCATTCACGTTGTTCCATCTCTATCATACACCGAAGGTGTCCGTCGACTCCATCACCGTCAAGCCGCTGGCGGGCGGATTGAAGGAGGTCACGGCGATCATTTCCAACAAACGGGTGATCCCGACCCATACGTTTCAGGATGTGAAAAACAAGATTACGCGTCCGGACTGGGTGTCATTAACGGGGGGAACGGTCGTTGCGGGCGGCATAGTGGAGAACAGATTTATGGGAACAATAAAAGAACAAAAAGTGAATCCCGCTCGTCTGAATGTGGAGAATATTCCGGGAATGGGAACGGTGGCGGTTCGATGGATTGTTGACGGAGGAAATTCGTTTACGGTCACCGTCGATTCCGAAAAAGGGGGAACGGCGGAGAAAAAATCCCGATAAAAGTTTTTAGCTGCAGAGGTTTTTTGTTCACAACTATACGTTTATCCACGATCGAGGTACATATGAAAAAATTCATCCTGCTTCTCTTTATCTTCTCGTTGTGCGTCACGGCGCAAGAGACCCGTTTATTGCGTTTTCCCGCCATTCATGGCGACAAGATCGCGTTTTCGTACGCCGGCGATCTTTACACGGTTTCTTCCTCCGGCGGAGTCGCCCGGAAAATGACGAGCGATGTCGGCATGGAATTATTCCCCCGATTTTCGCCCGACGGGAAACAACTCGCCTTCACGGGTCAATACGATGGCAATTCCGAAGTCTATCTTATTCCGTCCGACGGCGGAATTCCGAAACGGCTCACGTATACTGCCACGCTGGACAGAGACGATGTGTCGGACCGCATGGGTCCGAACAATATCGTCATGTCCTGGAAGGATAACAAAACGGTCGTCTACCGTTCGCGGCGGATCGAATTTAACGATTGGAAAGGACAATTGTTCCTTGCATCGGTGGACGGCGGGATTCCGGAACAGCTGCCGCTGCCGCGCGGAGGGTGGCATTCCTATTCGCCCGACGGCAAAAAATTAGCATACAACAGGATTTTCCGTGAATTCCGTACTTGGAAACGGTATCGCGGCGGTCAGGTGGACGATATTTGGATTTATGACTTTGCCACGAAAAAGATTGAAAACATCACCAACGATCCTTCGCAAGATATTTTTCCGATGTGGTCCGGATCGAAAATTTATTTCGTTTCCGATCGCGACGGCAGGGATAAGAACCGCCGGTTGAATTTGTATTCGTACGATCTGAACACCAAAGCAACCGTACAGCATACCTTTTTCACCGACTTCGATGTCAAATTTCCCTCTCTCGGAAATGACGCGATCGTCTTTGAAAACGGGGGGTATATATACCGTTTCGATCTGGCGACGGAAAAAGAAAGCAAAGTGCCGATTCAGATTAAAGACGACGTCGATCACGGCCGCGGCGGCATTGTCGATGTCAGCAAAAGTGTGACAAATTACGAAATATCCTCCGACGGCAACCGCGCACTGTTCGGCGCTCGCGGAGAGATCTTCACGGTTCCGGCAAAACACGGGAATACGAGGAATCTCACCAACACCTCCGGTGTCCACGAACGGAATTCCAAATGGTCGCCGGACGGGAAATGGATTTCCTATATATCTGATGCCAGCGGCGAGGATGAAATTTATATCCGTTCGCAGGACGGTCTGTCCGCACCGGTGCAGTTGACGAAAAACTCCGACAATTACAAATACCAGCCGGTCTGGTCGCCGGACGGCAAAAAACTTCTTTGGGCCGACCGGGCACAACGTCTTCAATTTGTGGATGTGGAATCAAAAGCGGTTACCCTGGTGGCGCAGTCCGCCGTGTGGGAATACAGCGATTACAATTGGTCGCCGGATTCGAAATGGATCACCTACGCAAATCCTGAAGCCGATGTCATGACCAAAGTGAAGTTGTATTCCGTCGACAAAAAGGAATCGTACGATGTCACCGACGGTTGGCATGAATCGAACAACCCGGTGTTCAGCTCCGACGGAAAATATCTTTTCTTTATCTCCAACCGCTCTTTTTCTCCTTCGTACAGCTGGACCGAATGGAACCATGCCTATTTCGACATGTCGAAAATCTATTTTGTCTCGTTGTCCAAAGAAACAAAATCGCCCTTCGAACCGAAAAGCGATGAAGTGAAAGTGAAAGAAGAAGAGAAAAAAGGGGATGCGAAGAAGACTGACGAGAAGAAAAAAGAAGAGCCGAAAGGGGTTACGGTGAAAGTCGACCTTGACGGTTTACAGCAGCGCATTTCGGTGATTCCCGGTCCCGCATCCGGATACCGGAATGTGTCGGTCATCGGCGACAAAGTCTATTACATCCGTCAAGGCATGAAAGAGCCGAAAGCGAAACTTTACCTGTATGAATTGGACAAACAGAAGGAAACGGAACTGGGCGATGTGAACGGATACGAAATCTCCGCCGACAATAAAAAAATGCTCGTCGGATTGGAGGGATCGTATGCAATTGTCGACCTTCCGACAGGAAAGATCGATCCGAAGGAAAAACTGAACTTGTCCGACCTGAAAATGAATCTCGATCGCCGGGCCGAATGGTCGCAGATCTTCCACGAATCATGGCGGCAAATGCGGGATTTCTTCTTCGCGCCGAACATGCACGGTGTGGATTGGAAAAAAATGCGCGATAACTATGCGCAGCTGCTCCCGTTTGTCAATCACCGGGTTGATCTGACGTACGTGATCGGCGAGATGATCTCCGAACTGAACATCGGCCATGCCTATGTCGGCGGCGGCGATTATCCGAAAGCGGAACGGATCAAATTAGGATTGCTCGGTGCGAAACTGGAGCGCGATCCTTCCTCCAAATATTACCGCATTACGAAGATCCTGAAAGGCCAGAATTGGGAATCCAATCTCCGCTCGCCGCTGACGGAAATCGGTGTTGATGTGAAGGAGGGGGACTATATCATCGCCGTGAACGGTAAACCGACGAATGAAATGAACGACATCTACGAATCATTGGTCGGCACGGTTGGCAAACAGGTGACGCTGAAAGTGAATTCTTCCGCCAAAGAGAGCGGCAGCCGCGACAATGTTGTTGTTCCCATCGGCACCGAAGCTCCGTTGTATTATTACAATTGGGTGCAAAAGAACATCGAAACCGTTGCCAAGGCCACCGATGGAAAAGTGGGTTATATCCATATTCCGGATATGGGTGTGAACGGATTGAACGAGTTCGTCAAACATTATTATCCGCAACTGCGGAAAGAGGCGTTGATCATTGACGACCGCGGCAACGGCGGAGGAAATGTCTCTCCGATGATTGCCGAACGGTTGAGCCGCGAGGTGGCAATGATCGGCTATCAGCGGAATGGATCACCTTCGGTTAATCCCGATGGAATGCATCTCGGGCCGAAAGTCCTGCTGATGGACGAGTTCTCCGCGTCGGACGGCGATATTTTCCCGTACCGTTTCCGGAAATACAACCTGGGCAAAATGATCGGAAAACGGACCTGGGGCGGCGTCGTCGGGATTCGCGGCACGCTGCCGATTGTGGACGGCGGTTTCCTCAATCGTCCTGAATTTTCCCGGTATGATGTCGACGGGAAAGAGTGGATCATGGAAGGATACGGCGTCGATCCCGATATCATCGTCGACAACGACCCGGCAAAAGAATTCGAAGGGGTGGATGAACAATTGCAGAAAGCGATCGACGTGATCAAAGAAGAGATGAAAAACTTCAAATATCGTATTCCGAATCCTCCGCCGTTCCCGGATAAGAGCAAATAATCCGAAGCGACGAATCACCGTTCAAAAAATCCCCGGAGCGCCTGCGCACGGGGATTTTTCTTTGTTTCTGTCCGAGGCAAATTTTTGCTATATTTGACCGTATGAAAACCACGCAATCAATCGCGGAGATCCGGCAGGAATATAAAAAAGGACGTTTGGATGAACACGACGTCGCTGCCGACCCGTTCGCGCAATTTGATTCCTGGTTAAAAGCGGCGATTGCTTCTGAAATTCCCGAAGTCACCGCAATGACGCTGGCAACGGCGAACCGCCGGCTGCGGCCGTCAGCCCGCACGGTGCTGCTGAAGCAATATGATGAAAAAGGATTCGTCTTTTTCACGAATTATGAAAGTGCGAAAGCGAACGATTTGAAAGATAATCCGCAGGCTGCACTGTTGTTTTTTTGGGAACCCCTGGAACGCCAAATCCGGATCGTCGGCAGCGTGGAAAAAATCACTCCGGCGGAATCATTCGAATATTTCAGAACCCGGCCGGTGGACAGTCAGCTCGGGGCATGGGCATCGGCACAGAGCAGGGAGATATCCGCGCGCGATCTTCTGGAAAAAGCATTCGGCGAGATGATGGAAAAATTTAAGAATGGTCAGATTCCGCTCCCGCCGTTTTGGGGCGGGTACCGGGTGATTCCTGATGAATTCGAATTTTGGCAGGGACGATCGAGCCGTCTCCATGACCGCATCCGTTATCAGAAATTGTCGGATACGCAATGGAAGATTTCACGATTGTCACCATAAATAATGGGAGTCGATATGGCGTTACAACAAACAAAACGGACGTTTGCCAAAGGAGAGATCATCAGCAAAGAGGGGGATCTCACGTTTGATTGGTATGTGCTCGTCAAAGGACGCATCGGCGTGTTTAAGCACGAATTAATGATGAATGAATTCGCCGATCGCGGTGCAATTTTCGGGGAACTGAGCGGATTGCTGGCACGGCCCCGAACCGCTACCATGAAAGCAATGGAAGATTCGGAAGTGATGGTGATCGAAAGCAGCATTGATGAAGTAATCCGCAACCATCCGGACATCGCGAACAAAATTTTGATCAGCTTGGCAGAACGTCTCGCAAAAACAACGGACGAAATGTGGGCAGTTATTCAGGATTCCACCGGCAAGTCACGTTCATTGAAATAACATCGGTATTTTCGTAGATTGTGTCGTGAAGTTCACTCTTGTGCATACCGATTCGCAAGCCCGCGCCGGAATTCTGGAAACGGATCACGGCATCATTGAAACACCGGTCTTTATGCCGGTCGGCACGCAAGGAACGGTGAAAGCGGTCGAACAGAGGGAATTGATCGAACTGGGTGCGCAGATTATTCTCGGCAATACATACCATCTTTATCTTCGGCCGGGAATGGATGTGATGCGGTCGATGGGCGGTCTGCACCAGTTTATGAATTGGCAACGGCCGTTATTGACGGACAGCGGCGGATATCAAGTCTTCAGTTTGACGGACCTGCGGAAAATCACCCAGGACGGAGTAACGTTCAAATCGCATTTGGACGGATCGGCACATTTTTTTACGCCGCAAAAAGTGATTGAGATTCAACGGGCGATCGGTTCCGATATCATGATGGTGCTGGACGAATGTCCGCCTCACCCGTGTACGGAAGAATACGCCCGTGAATCAAATCGTCTGACCGTAAAGTGGGCGTCGTTGTGTCAGAAGGCCGTGCGGGAAAGTGAACCGTTCTATGGACATCAACAAGCGTTATTTGCGATTGTACAGGGAAGTGTTTATAAAACACTCCGTCAACAAAGCGCAGAATCGCTTGTCGCGATGGATTTTGAAGGATATGCGGTGGGAGGATTGGCCGTCGGTGAGCCGGCAGAAGTGATGTACGACATCACGGAATTCACAACCGCCTTTTTACCGAAAGAAAAACCGCGATATCTCATGGGGGTCGGCACTCCGGAAAATCTCCTGGAAAGTATCGACCGGGGCATTGATATGTTTGACTGTGTCATGCCGACGCGTAACGGACGAAACGGCACCGTCTTCACGCGAAACGGGCGGGTCAACATAAAAAACGCAAAGTGGAAAACGGACGACACGCCGTTGGATGACGGATTTGAAAGCTACACGAATAAAAATTTTTCAAAAGCATATTTGCGGCATTTATTCCAAGTCGATGAAATTTTAGGGCTTCAACTGGCATCGATTCACAATCTGTCGTTTTATGTCTGGTTAATGCGGGAAGCGAGGAGCCACATACTCTCCGGGACGTTTTCCGCATGGAAAAGCGAAATGTTGGAACGGTTAACCGCTCAAATATAGTTTTACCAATCACAATAATACATTCAGACAAAAGGAGTTACGATGTTTCGTTCAATTTTAGCAATGGCACCGCCGCAACAGGGACAAGGCGGCGGTGAAATCTACAGCACATTGATCATGTTCGGATTGATCATTGCGATTTTTTACTTTATGATCATCCGGCCGCAGCAAAAACGCCAAAAAGAGAGGGAAGCGCTGTTAAGTCAGATTAAAAAAGGGGATAAGGTCATTACGGCCGGCGGTATTCACGGCGATGTGGTCGGAGTGGAAGAAAAGACATTGTTGATCGAGATCGCGGACAAAGTGAAAGTGAAGATCGAACGAAACTCCATCTCCGTCGTGAATAAACTCGGAGAAGTTGAAAGCATGAGCAAATAATGTCCGGAATTGTTAACACCATCGATGAAGCGATTGAAGAGCTGCGCAACGGCAGGATCATCATTGTGATCGATGACGAGGACCGCGAGAATGAAGGGGATTTTGTCGCTGCCGCCGAATCGATCACGCCGGAAACGGTCAATTTTTTCGTCAAACACGGTCGAGGGATTCTGTGCGCCTCCATTACCGCACAACGCGCGGAAGAATTACATCTTGCACCGATGGTGGAAAATAATACCTCATTGCATGAGACCCCGTTTACGGTTCCGGTGGACTACTTACACGGAACTACCACGGGGGTTTCGGCGGCGGACAGGGCCGCGACGATCCGTCAATTGACGAATCCAAAAAATAAACCGAGCGATTTCGGACGCCCGGGTCACGTGTTTCCGCTTCGTGCGGTTGCGGGCGGGGTGCTGCGTCGATCGGGTCATACCGAAGCGGTGGTGGATCTCTGTGCTCTCGCCGGATTGTACCCCGCAGGCGCTCTGGTGGAAATCATGAATGCCGACGGCACTATGGCACGACTGCCGGAGCTGCAGCAGATCGCAAAAGAACATTCCCTGAAGATCGTTACGATCAAAGATCTCGTGGAGTACCGGAGGAAACGCGAACGGCTCGTCGACAAAATCGTCACAACCACGCTTCCGACGCACAACGGGAAGTTTGATGTGCACCTGTATATCGCTTCGATCGACCGAAAGGAGCATCTTGCGTTGGTGAAAGGGACCATCGATCCCCAGCAGTCGGTCCTCGTCCGCGTTCATTCCGAATGTCTGACCGGAGATGTATTCGGTTCATTGCGTTGCGATTGCAACGAACAGCTGCACACCTCCATGTCCATGATCGAAAAAGAAGGGTCAGGTGTTCTCATCTATTTGCGGCAAGAAGGCCGGGGTATCGGACTGCTGAACAAATTAAAAGCATACAAACTGCAGGATGAAGGAAAGGACACCGTCGAAGCGAATGAAGCGCTCGGTTTTCATGCCGACGTGCGCGACTACAGTTTGGCTGCCCAGATGTTGTTGGATCTCGGTATCACGAAGGTCCGCTTGCTGACCAATAATCCGAAAAAAATCGTCGGTTTGAACGGATTCGGCATCGAAGTGACCGAACGAATTCCGATCGAAGCCGCGGCCACCAGCACGAACGAACGGTATTTAAAAACCAAAAGGGATAAACTCGGTCATTTGATCCTTGCCGGACGGAAATAAAATTCCTCTTGCATCTGCTGCGAAATTGCTCTACCTTTATCGTAATACTATCAGCCATTGTCCGTTTCGGACGATGGCTTTTGTTTTTCATATCCATGAACTTCGTTGTCGTGCCATTATGAGTGATGTCGTTTATTTAACAAAAGAAAAATTCGTCGAATTGGAAGCCGAACTTCGTGACATGAAGATCAACGGCCGCAAACTTGTGGCGTCGAAAATTGCCGAAGCGCGCGGTCACGGCGACCTGAGCGAAAATGCGGAGTACGATGCCGCACGGGAAGAGCAGCGTCATCTGGAGTATCGTATCGCAAAATTGGAGGAGACCCTTTCCAAATCGCGCGTTATTGAAAGCAAAGATCTCCCGAATGACAAAGTGTATATCCTCAGCAAAGTGATGGTGAAGGATCAAAAAAACGGGAAAAAGATCGAATACCAGCTCGTGTCACCGGAAGAAGCAGATTTTGACCAAAACAAAATTTCCACCACATCGCCCATCGGCAAAGGATTGATGGGGAAGAAGGTCGGCGAGGTGGCAGAGATCAAAGTGCCGGCGGGAATCCTCAAATACGAGATCGTCGAGATCTCTCGGTAAACGTTTTCTCCGTCTTGACTTAACAGGAACAGTTCAGTATATTTGTGAGAATGAATTGCGGGAGTAGCTCAGTTGGTAGAGCGCAACCTTGCCAAGGTTGATGTCGCGGGTTCGAGTCC
>CAZRWF010000049.1:12039-20324 GCA_964603685.1 uncultured Chitinophagaceae bacterium | reverse complement strand
TGTTGTTCCGTGAATATGGTAATCCACGATCACTTGTGAATCCTTCAACATGTTGCCGGTCAAGATACCGACGACGCTCTCCTGCGGTTTGATCTCTCCCCGTTCGACGAGTTTTTTGATCCCCGCTGCGGTTGCACACGATGCCGGTTCGGCGCCGATGCCCGAAGCATCCACGCGGGCTTTTGCGTCGAGGATCTCCTCGTCCGTCACCGATTCGACGATGCCGTCGGTCCACTTCAGCGCGCGGACCGCTTTCGGATAATTCACCGGATCGCCGATTTTAATTGCGGTGGCGATCGTCTCCGCTTTTTCCGTTTTCAAAGAACGGAATCCGTTTTTGAACGCTTTGTAAAACGGGCTCGCTCCTTCCGCCTGGATCACGGCAAACCGGGGCATCCGGTCGATCAGTCCGAGCTGTTTTGCTTCGAACACCGCCTTCCCGAAGGCGCTGGTGTTGCCGAGATTTCCTCCGGGGAAGACGATCCAATCCGGTACATTCCAGTTCAACTGCAGCAGAATTTCCCAGATGATCGATTTTTGTCCTTCCAGCCGGAAGGGATTGATGGAGTTGAGGGGATAGGCCGAAAGTTTTTCCTGCGCTTCGCGGATCAGCCGCATACAGTCGTCGAAATCCCCGTCCACCACGAGCGTTTTCGCACCGTACGCGAGCGCCTGAGAGATCTTGCCGACGGCGACATTCCCTTTCGGGATCAACACTATGCCGGTCAGCCCCGCTTCGGAGGCGTATGCCGCCAGCGATGCCGACGTATTCCCGGTGGAGGCGCACGTCACCGCGCGTTGTCCGAGATGTTTCGCCATGGTGATCGCGACGGTCATCCCCCGGTCTTTGAACGATCCGGTCGGATTTTCCCCTTCATGTTTCAGAAAAAATTTTTCCGGTGATAATCCCAGCCATTGGGCGGTCTTCGCATTGCGGTAGAGACGCGTGTTTCCTTCCTGTTTGGAAACAATCGCGGATTCGTCGATCGTCGGCAAAATTAATTCCCGGAAACGCCACACGCCTCCGCACGGCTGCCCGTTGATCGTCCCCCGTTGTTCCGCAAAATAGCTGCGCGAGATCGGAAACCGTTTTTTCAACGCATCGAAATCGTGCACCACATCGAGCAATTCTCCGGAGGGGGAGGTGAATCGCACGTCGGTGAGAGGAAATTCGGCGCCGGACTCGATCGATCGTAAGAGTGAGATCATACCGTAATTAACGAATGAACGGGATGGTTTTCAAGTGATTCCGGACGATGACGCTGTCGATGAACGGATTTTTCGTCAGGTAGACAACGGAGATCTTCCAGACGGAATCGAGCGGTATTTCCACGACCGCCGCGTGTGCCGGAAGGCGGCGTGTTTCAAAATCTTCAATGGCAAAATACGACACGACGTTCGGCTGATACCGTTCCGGTGCGGCGAATTGGCGCCGTGCGACCAGCGGATGCCCGATGAGCAGATCGACGTTCTGCTCCATAATATACCGGAACGGCGCGGCGCGTTGGTGTCCCGGCGACGCCGGATTAAGAATGATGCCGTTCCGCGCGATCCACGGGTCGTTGAGTCCGAGCATATCGAGCGTCGGCAACTGGGAATAATACGGTATCGCGCCGGCTGGGCGGACGGCGATGCGGACATTCTGCCGCTGTGCGGCGAACAACGTATCGAATTTTTTTCCGACCGCTTCCCATTGTTGCTCGTGAATCCAGTGCCGCAGTGTCGCGATCGATTCGATTCCCTCCGCGCTCCGGAACATCCGCGCGTGCAGAATCGAACCGAACAGCAGCATGGCGACAACGGCAATCCTGATCCGTACATCGGTGACGGCCGAGAGCATCACGGCAATGAGTACGATCAGCAGCGGCAGCGTGGGGACAAAAAATCGGAATTCCATAAAGTCACCGCCGACGCTCGCCACATAACTCCACCAAAAGATCAATATGACAAATGCCAGCAGCGTACGGCGGTCCTTCAACGTATCGGCATACATCGTCAGGATCAGCAGCAACGCCGGAATCAGAAGGTACGAATCGAAAAAGCGGTAGAGGTACATCATTCCGCCCGGTTGTGCCGGCACGCCCGATGTGCGGACGTAAAACGTGTTCGGAAGTATATTGCCGTAGAACGACAGCTTCCAGAACAACCATCCGCCGATGATCACCGCGACCGGCACGATCAACCATCCGGCGGAAATTTTTTTTCCGCTGTGTGCCGTTTGAACGTGCGCGCGGAGCACGGCGAGACCGATGATCCCGGCGGCAACGGCGGAATCGAGTCGTGTCATCAATGCCGCTGAGATGAGAACGGCAATCAGCAGGAGCTGCCGTTTCGAACTCCGGCCGTTTTCCGCAAAGGATGTTGCCTGAAAAAAAAGTGCGGTCAGTAGGAACGTCTGAAGCTGCGTCTCGAGCCCGCTGGTCATGTATGCGGCGTAGGTGTAATTGGCGGCGAGGAGCAGAACGCCGGTCACGGCAATCAACGGATCATCGACGATGGCGCGGAGGGATCGGTACAAAAAATAGAGGGTGCCGGCAGCCGAGGCGATCCCGAGCAGCTGTGAAAAAAGAACCACATCGATCCCGGCGGGATACGACAGACTCAAAAGAACGGTCCACAAAAAATTGGTGTACCCTTCCACCGTCGTCCCGTCCGCGTTCCACACCAGTCCCTTCCCTTCGGCAAGGTGGCGGGCATACCGGAACGAAATGAACGCATCATCCAGCACAAACCGGTGAAATGCAGCGAAGGTCAGCGACAGGACGCCGAAAAGCAATGCGAGGACGGGAGAAAAATTCCGTATGCGGGAGACAATACCGGAGGACGATGCGGCGTTCAGCATGCGGTGCCGACCGGCTGTCCGTTGATGGAGATCAGATGATCGAGCCGGATTTCGATACCGGAGTTCAGACGGAGATATTCCGCACCGTCACGCGCGAATATATCCGCGATGATCCCTCGTTCGTTTCGTTCTCCCGCACCGTCATTGAAGAAGATGTCGCACATTGTCCGCAGTGTTGCATACGCTTCCAATTGATCGTAGTACGAACAGTTGATAGTGCGATAGTGTGTGGGTAATTTGTCCATACTCTTACAGATGAAATGCGTCGTGAACGCTTTGTACCGCTTTTTGTGCTTCGTGCTGCTCCACCACGAACGAGATGTTCAATTCGGACGAACCTTGGGCGATCGCGATGATATTCACATCCGCGTTCGCAACGGCGGTGAACGTTCTTCCCGCGATCCCCTTCGAACCGATCATTCCCTCACCGACCACCGCCACGATCGACACCGGCTCGCGGACCGATATATCATCAATAATTTTTTTCGCAATATCAACACTGAACTCGTCGCGCAGCACTTTCACCCCTTCCGCACAATCTTTTCGCGGAACAATGATGCAGACGTTATGTTCGGAGGAGGCCTGCGAAATCATCATCACGTTCACTTTTGCTCGCGCCAATGCGGTAAAAATCCTCCCCGACACGCCCGGAACACCGATCATTCCATTCCCTTCAATGGCGATAATCGCCAAATGGTCGATGGATGTTACTGTTTTCGCCGAAGTGCCTCCGTTATTCGGTGCGGCGGAAATCAGCGTGCCGGGATGGGACGGATGAAACGTGTTTTTAATGCGGATCGGAATTTTGTGTTCGATGGCCGGCACCATCGTCTTCGGATGGATCACTTTTGCGCCGAAATAGCTCATTTCCGCCGCTTCACGGTACGAAATTTCGGCGAGGACTTTCGATCCTTTAACGGTGCGGGGATCGGCCGTCATCACGCCGTCCACATCGGTCCAAATCCAGATCTCCTTGCTTTTCACCGCCGCGCCGACGATCGAACCGGTATAATCCGATCCGCTGCGTCCGATCGTGGTGGTGATTCCGTCGGCGGTGGAGCCGATAAATCCGGTGACGACCGGAACGATCCCTTTGGTGACGAGCGGCAGGAGCGCCTCTGCGATCAACGTGTTCGAAACGGAAAAATCGATCGCGGCTTCGCCGAAAAAATCGTCGGTGCGGACAATCGTGCGTGCATCGACAAACTGCGACCGGATGCCGTTTTCTTCCAAGATTGCCGCAATCTGCCGGCAGGAAAGAAGTTCGCCGAACGCCGCAATCGCATCGAGGGAACGGGGGGAAAGTTCGCGAAGCAACGCGACGCCGTGGTAAAAATTCGCCAGCTCGGTGAACATCTTTTCCTGTTCTTTGATGAGCACGCCGCGACGCTGGTGGTCGTGAATCAACACATTGGCGATGGTGAGATGCCGCTCCCGGATCTCCGCCACGGCATTCTGCACTTCACCGGTTTTCCGGTCGACCGCTTTCTGCGCCGTATCCAGCAGGATATTGGTCAATCCTCCCATCGCGGAAGCGACCACGACCGGCCGTTCCGGTAAAAATTGACGGACGATCGCCGTCACTTCCCGCAATTGTGGAACATCGCCGACGGACGTGCCGCCGAACTTCATGGTGATCATATTCGTTGTTGTGCTTTCGTCTTTGTCCGGCTAAATATTTTTTATGATTGTGTTTGTCATTTCTTTCGTCCCCAACAACGTCATCCCTTCCGTATAAATATCCCCCGTCCGGAAACCTTTCTCCAACACGTGTGCGATGGCATGTTCGATCGTTTCCGATTCTTCTCTCATGCCGAACGAATATTGCAACATCATTGCCGCCGAGGCGATGGTGGCGATCGGATTCGCTTTGTTCTGCCCGGCAATGTCCGGCGCGCTGCCGTGCACCGGTTCGTACATTGCCACCGATCCGCCGAGCGAAGCGGATGCCAGCATGCCGATGGAACCGGTCAGCATCGCCGCTTCGTCGCTGAGGATGTCGCCGAAGAGATTTTCCGTCACGATCACGTCGAACTGTTGCGGATCGCGGATCAGCTGCATCGCGCAATTGTCCACGTACAGATGGGACAACTCCACATCCGAAAATTGTTTCGCGGTGGCGATGACCGTTTTCCGCCACAACTGCGAAGTTTCGAGTACGTTCGCTTTGTCCACGGAACAGAGCTTCTTTTTCCGTTTTCGCGCAATCTCAAATGCCGTAACGGCGATGCGCCGCACTTCCGGTTCGGAATAGATCATCGTGTTAAAAGCGACCTCTTCCCCGTTCCGCCGGTCGAATCCGCTCGGCTTCCCGAAATAAAGCCCGCCGGTCAATTCGCGCACCACCACGATGTCCGTGCCGGAGACCACCTCGCGTTTAAGCGCGGAAGCGTCGATTAATGCATCATAAATTTTTGCCGGACGGATATTGGCGTACAATCCCAGTTCTTTTCTCAATCCGAGCAAAGCGCGCTCCGGTTTTGTCTGCTGGGGATTCGCGTCCCATTTCGGCCCTCCGACCGCACCGAGGAGGACGGCGTCGGACTCTTTGGCAAGCGTCAATGTCTCCTCCGGAAGGGGAACCCCGGTTGATTCGAGCGCGGCACCGCCGGCAAGCGCATTCCGAAATAAAAAGGTGTGTCCGAACTTTTGGGCAACAACTTCCAATACGGCGACAGCGCCGGAGACGACTTCTGGTCCGATCCCGTCGCCGGGAATCACGGTAATTGTTTTCTTCATTGAACCTTTTTTTGCCACAGATTTCACAGATAGATTATCTGTGTCATCTGTGGCATTATGTATTAATCAACGCTGAGAGTTCTTTTGAACGAATGGTAGCCGTTGCCACGGCGTCGATGAGCATGGAACGGAGTCCATGCGATTCGAGTTCGTGAATGGCATTGATCGTTGTCCCGCCCGGTGTCGTCACCTGGTCGCGCAAGATGGCGGGATGAACGTTCGACTGTTTGACGAGTGCTGCCGATCCGAGCACCGTTTGGATCGCCAGTTTTGTGGAAATATCGCGCGGCAGCCCCATCTTCACGCCGCCGTCGATCAACGCTTCGATGACCATATAGATGTAGGCGGGACCGCTGCCGCTTAACCCGGTCACCGCATCGAGATGGCGCTCTTCGACCACCACCACGTCGCCGACCGCTTCAAAGATCTTGATGGCGATGTCGTGCTGCGCCGCGTGGACATGTGTGCCGAACGAAAGAGCGGCGGAGCCGAGGCCGACGGTCGAAGCGATGTTCGGCATGGCGCGGACCACCGGAATGTTTTTTCCGATGATCTTTTCCATCGAAGCGGTCGTCACTCCGGCGGCGATGGAAATAACGAACTGTCCTTTATGCAGAACTTTGTGCATCTGCTCCAGCACGGTGCGGATCATCGCCGCTTTGATGCACAGAATGACAATATCGGCCTGCTTCGCCGCTTCGGCATTGTTCACGGTGACAAAAATGCCGAGTTCGGCGGACAGTTTCTCCAGTTTTTCGATACGCGTGCCGCTGGCGCGGATTTTGGCGGCCTCGGTCAGTTTGCCGTTGAGAATGCCTCGAATGAGCGCCGTTCCCATATTTCCCGCGCCGATGACGGCGATCGTTTTGTTTAACATTTGATTCTCCGTGCTCTCTGTGTCCTCTGTGGTGAAATGTATGTTTATTTCGACAACATTCCGGATTGCCGGGCGTACTCAAAAATTCCGCCGGCGCGAAGGATGTGCTCCACATCGCCGAGTGAACTGAGTTGATAGTGCGTTCGTTGGGTAACATTCACCAACACGCCCGAGGTCGTATTCAATTCGAGTTCATCACCGGTTCGGATTTCTTTCGCGAGAGACACCCTCGATTCAAACGGTGCAACGAATGCTCCGTCGATGGAATTGCGATAGAAAATCCGTGCATAACTTTCGGCGACGATGGCTTCGATTCCGGCGATCTGAAGGGCGAACGGGGCATGTTCGCGCGATGATCCGCAGCCGAAATTTTTTCCCGCAATCACGATCGTAAACTCGCTCTGCCACGTCCCTTCCCGGATGAACGGAATATTCCCGTGCGGCAGGCCGGACTGTTCGATCGGCACCCCGGAAAAGGCGTAACGGCCATAATTTTTCTTTTCGTCGAGATCGTCCAGCTTATACACCAGATGCGCTGCCGGAATGATCTGATCCGTATCGATATCGTTGCCGAGAACGAATGCTTTGCCGTAAATCCGTTCTTTCATAACACTCCTGTAAACAAGGTGATTAACGTATGGAATATTCCGCCGTCACGGTGACGGTGATATCCTTTTTCCGCGAGGACGAATTAAAGATGCCGTAATCGCGCACTTCCGTGGAATATGGTTCGCGGATCTGGAACACACCCGCCCGGGCGGAAACGATGGTCTTCAACGCAACGTTCGCCGTGGCGGCGATCTCTTCGGCCCGTTTCTGCGCATCCCGCGTTGCCTCCGCCAACAGTTCGTGTTTTAAGGCGGTCAACTGCTGCGAAAAATATTCCAGCTGCGACAGTTGTACGATGACGCCGCCCGAAAAAAGCCGGCCCGGATTGATCGCCATGGCTTCAACACCCGCCAGATCGGAAGAAATCACGAACAACGTTTGTGACAACGTGTATCCGACGATGCCTCCCTGTCCATAGTTCGGCATCACACCCACCGGCTGAACGGAAATGTTACTGTCGGGCACGCCCGCTTCGCGGAACTGCGCGAGAAGCGATTGAAGATCGCTGTTTATCTTGGCATAGCCGGACGAGACGTCGTTGATCCCTACGTTCCGTGCAATGGTGAGCCTCCATTTCACGAGATCGGAGTCGAAGGACTTTGTCGCCGAACCGACGACGCGGATCGTTTCATCGCCGCCGCGGGCCAGATAAAAGAAAAATCCCAGAATAAGTGAGGCAAGCACGATGGCAATGCCGAGAGAGTGATGTTTGGTCTCCATACGTTCATCCGTTTGTGGTGTGGTGAAACCGAAAAATGAAAAGAGAATCATTTACTGGAAAAATTCTCGCGGATTGGTGATCACCCCTTTGACCGCCGATGCTGCCACCGTGTACGGCGACGCAAGATAGACCTGGGATTTTTTCGATCCCATCCGTCCGGGAAAATTCCTGTTGGTTGAGGAGATACAGACTTCGATCCCATTCAGACGGCCGAACGTGTCGGACGGTCCTCCCAAACATGCCGCACAAGAGGAATCGCCGATCCGGCATCCCGCTTCTTCGAAGATCTGCATCACGGTTTTGTCATTCACTTTGATCGTACGGATCTCCTTCGCCACGTCGGTGGTTGCGGGAACAATATACGTATCGATCTTCACTTTTTCGCCGTAGAGGATCTCGGCCGCGGCGATGAAGTCCGATATTTTTCCGCCGGTGCAGCTGCCGATGTACGCACGGTCGAGTTTTGTACCGGCCACTTCGCTCACCGCCGCTTTGTT
>CAZRWF010000049.1:0-11939 GCA_964603685.1 uncultured Chitinophagaceae bacterium | reverse complement strand
CCGTCCACGCCGATCTTTCCGATCACGGCAAGAATGAGATCTTTCGCCATGAGATATTTCGGCATCTCTCCGTCAAAGATAAATTTCATCGTTTCCGGCACTTTCACCCACAGTTTGCCCGTTCCGAGCACGAATGCCGCATCGGTGTTGCCGATGCCGGTGGCGAATTCGCCGAATGCCCCCGCCGTGCAGGTGTGCGAATCGGTTCCGAACAACACCTCGCCGGGACGGGTGAAACCCTCTTCCGGCATCGCCACATGGCACACCCCTTTGTACCGGTCCGTACCGACATCATAATAGTGCGGAAGATCCTGTTCTTTCGCGAAGTCGCGGAGAATCTGAATGTTGCGGTTGGCGTGCATATCCTTCGTAAAGATGTAATGATCGGGAATGACTACCAGCTTTTCCTTATCCCACACTTTCGCCTGCGGTCCGAACTCCCGTTTGAAGATTCCGAACGTACCCGGACCGCACACATCGTGCGTCATCAGCACATCCACATCGATCCAGACATTGTCGCCGGGGGCAACGGCGGTTCTTCCCGAATGTTTGGCGAGAATCTTTTCCGTGATGGTCATAGACATACGTTGTTCCGTTCCATAGTGTTGTTGAATGCGGGAATCCCGCTGTTGCAAGATGAATGATACTGTTTTCTCATGCGCGATGTTTCCGTTCTGCGTCGTACCGCCCGCACCGGCCGGCGTTCACCAGACCGCAACATGTTCGTTATCCGCTTGTTGTTTCCGCAGCCGCGCGGCAACGGCATGGTTTACCGCATTGAGGTACGCTTTGACGCTTCCGGTAATCACATCCGTGCTGGCCGATCGTCCGTTAAAGACGTAACCGTCGATTGCGATTTTCACAAATACTTCGCCGATCGCATCCTGTCCCCACGCCACCGATTTGATGGAATAGTCGAGCAGGTCCGCTTTCATGCCGGTGAGCCGTTCGATGGCGTTGTACGCCGCATCGACCGGTCCGTCGCCGGTGGCCGAATCCTGCAGCACACGTTCGCCCCGCCGCAAGCCGACTGTGGCGGTCGGAACGACGTTTAATCCGCTCGTCACCTGCAGCGTGTCGATGGTGAACGTCTCTTCGAGGGAAGAGACTTCATCCTGCAGAATGGCGATGAGATCATCATCGAACACCTGTTTTTTATCGTCGGCTATTTTGGTGAACAACGCGTACGCCTTGTCCACTTCTTCCGCCGTCAGTTTGTGACCGAGCTCCTCGTACCGTTGTTTCAGTGCGTGGCGGCCCGAATGTTTTCCGAGAACGAGCGTGCTGTGTTTGATGCCGACGCTCGCCGGCGTGAGGATCTCGTACGTGAGGGGATTTTTCAGCATCCCGTCCTGATGGATCCCCGCTTCGTGGGCGAAGGCATTCTCCCCCACGATCGCTTTGTTGCGCTGCACATGCATTCCGGTGAGCGATACCAGCAGTTTACTCGCTTTGTAAATCTCTTCCGTATTGATGCCGGTGGAAACGTTCAACACTTCGCTCCGCGTGCGGATCGCCATCACCGCTTCTTCCAGCGACGCGTTTCCCGCCCGTTCGCCGATGCCGTTGACGGTGCATTCGATCTGACGCGCGCCGTTCATCACGCCCGCCAGGGAATTTGCCGTGGCCAATCCGAGATCGTCGTGACAATGAACGCTGACGACGGCCCGCGCGATGTTCGGCACCCGTTCGAACACGGTGCGTATGATCCTGCCGTATTCGTCCGGCACGGAATATCCGACCGTGTCCGGAATATTTACGACGGTCGCCCCTTCTTCGATCACCGCTTCGATAATCCGGCAGAGGAAGGCGATGTCGCTCCGTGACGCATCTTCACAGGAGAATTCCACATCGGCGCAGTAGGACTTGGCGCGTCGCACCGCGTTGACGGCATTTTCCAACACCTCCTCGCGGCTCTTTTTTAATTTATATTTCAAATGAATGTCCGACGTGGCGATGAACGTGTGAATGCGCGGATGTTCGGCGAAGCGCAACGCCTCCCAGGCGCGGTCGATGTCGTTGTTGTTCGCGCGGCACAGTCCCGCCACGGTCACCGTCCGGATCTGCTTGGCAATCTCTTTCACCGATGCGAAATCTCCTTCGCTGGCAATCGGAAATCCCGCTTCGATCACGTCCACGCGCAGCCGTTCCAGCTGCCGCGCCATTTTGATCTTTTCGTGGAAATTCATGCTCGCGCCGGGGGATTGTTCGCCGTCGCGCAGCGTGGTGTCAAAAATGTATACTCGGTCGCTCATTCTTCCCTCAATGGATATTCCGTTCGTTCCGCACGTACGGCGTGCGGGTGTTACAGATGTTTGTTCTCCAGCGGCAAATACCGCCGCAGGTCGTTCATCAGATCGGTAAACTGCTCCGGCAGCAGGGATTGGGCGCCGTCCGAAAATGCCTTTTCGGGTTCGGGGTGCACTTCAATAATCATCCCGTCCGCGCCGACGGGGACCGCCGCTTTCGCCATCGGCGGGATCAGACTGCGGATCCCCGTGCCGTGACTCGGGTCCACGATCACCGGCAGGTGGGATAGTTCTTTTAATGCCGGGACGGCGGTGAGATCGAATGTGTTCCGCGTGTAATCTTCGAATGTTCTGATTCCCCGCTCGCACAAGACCACGTCGTAATTTCCCTGCGACATGACGTACTCGGCGGACATGAGTAATTCCTTGTACGTACTCGACATTCCTCTCTTCAAAAGAATCGGTCTTTTTGTTTTCCCCACTTCTTTTAAAAGAGCGAAGTTCTGCATGTTGCGCGCGCCGATCTGCAGCATGTCCGAATATTGCGCCACCAGCGGAACATCCCCCGGAGAGATTACTTCGGTGGCGAACGGCAAACCGGTTTTTTCACGCGCGGCGGCAAGGAGTTTTAATCCTTCCTCCTCCAAACCTTGAAAGGAATACGGGGAGGTCCGCGGTTTGAACGCACCGCCGCGCAGCATCTGCGCTCCGGCATTTTTCACCACTTCGGCGCTGAGAATGATCTGTTCTTTGGATTCCACGGAACAAGGGCCGGCGATCACCACGAATTGAGAGTTGCCGAATTCCGCATTCCCGATCCGGACGACGGTCCTGTTTTTTTTCGTTTCGCTGCTCGCCAGTTTGAACGGTTTCAGAATCGGAACGAGGCTCTCCACATAATCCAGCGACTCCAGCTGCTGCAGCTGCGCTTTCCCCCGCTCGTCGCCGACGCAGGCGACAACGGTCCGCTCTTCGCCGACGATCGGATGCGGTTTAAATCCGAACTCTTTCACGCGGTTTACCACGTGATCGAATTGTTCCTTGGTAGTGCCCGGTTTGAGGACGACGATCATACACTTCTTTCTGTATTATTCTGTGAATCTGTGGTTACTGTTTTTTTAATAAATGATAGGTAATGGAATCGACGAGCGCTTTCCAGCTGGCATCCACCACATCCGATGAGACACCGACGGTGTTCCAGGACGATGTTCCGTTTTTCGTTTCGATCAGCACGCGGACCTTCGCCGCGGTGGCATTCTGCGAATCCAGCACGCGCACTTTATAGTCGGTCAACTGTATCTCCTTCAACTGAGGATAAAAACGTTCGAGTGCTTTCCGGAGAGCTTTGTCGAGCGCGTTGACCGGTCCGTTTCCTTCCGCGGCGGTCATTTCGGTCTCTTCCCCCACCCGGATCTTGATCATCGCTTCACTCCGGGCCTCTCCGGCAGCAGAGTCTTTAAGGATGCTGATCTTAAACCGTTCCAGTTCAAACAGTTTTTGCATTTCGCCCGTATGTTTTTTCACCAGCAGTTCGAACGATCCTTCGGCATCCTCAAAAAAGTATCCGTTGTTCTCCATCTCCTTCAATTCTTCCACGATCCGCTGTGCGGCGGGAGAATGGTCGTCGATGGCGATGCCGAGCTCCTGCGCTTTGTACAGCACATTGCTCTTTCCGGAGAGATCGGATACCAGCACGCGGCGGACATTGCCGACCATCGACGGTTCGATGTGTTCGTATGTTTTGGGATTCCGCATCACGGCGCTGACATGGACTCCCCCTTTGTGCGCAAAGGCGCTTTCACCGACGAAGGGGAGATTTTTTTTGTGCTTCAGATTTGCCAGTTCGCTGACGTACCGCGACACTTCCGTCATCCGCCGGAGTTGTTCCGGTCCCACGGTGTTGCACCGGAGCTTCAGTTCCAGATTCGGAATGACGGAGCAGAGGTTGGCATTGCCGCACCGTTCGCCGTATCCGTCAATCGTCCCCTGCACATGCACCGCTCCGCTTCGGACTGCTGCAAGCGTATTGGCGACCCCCATATCACAATCATTATGGGCATGGATGCCGACCGGTGCACCGATCCGTTGTTGCACCTCGTCGACAATCTCTGCAATCTCCCACGGCATTGTACCGCCGTTGGTGTCGCAGAGAACGATCACATCCGCGCCGGCGGACCGGGCGGCTTCCGCCGTGGCGAGCGCGTACCGCGGATCGGTTTTATACCCGTCGAAAAAATGTTCCGCATCGTAGATCACTTCCTTCCGGTGCGATTTGAGGAACGCAACCGAGTCTGCAATAATCTCCAGATTCTCCTCGTCCGTAATCTGCAGCGCCTCTTTCACATGAAGCAGCCATGTCTTCCCGAAAATCGTCACGACCGGCGTCCGCGCTTCGAGCAGCGCTTTAATATTCGCATCTTCGTCCACGGCATTTTTCGCGCGGCGCGTGCTGCCGAAGGCGGCGATCTTCGCATGGGAGAATTTCACCTCCCGTACTTTTTCGAAGAACTCCATATCCTTCGGATTGGAACCGGGCCATCCCCCTTCGATGTAATCGATGCCGAAGGCATCAAGACGTTTGGCGATCTTGATCTTATCTTCGGCGGAAAAGGAGACCTCTTCCCCTTGCGTCCCGTCCCGCAGCGTTGTGTCGTATGTGTATATTTTTTTCATTATTCCTGCCGCACAAAAACGAATATTTTAGTGTTCCATTTTTTGCCGCGGTGTGTGAGAATCCGTGAAATTATTTTTTCCAATTTTCCGGCCGCAAGCTACGCACCGCTTCACCGGCCTTCCACATTTCGGAATTTTTCCATTCATCGAGCTCTTTCTGCAGCGTCGCGCGGTAGTCGGGAGCGCTCGTGGAATCCAGCACCCGTTTCGTCTCGACGCCGTACTGAACATCGCGGTACAACAGTTCAAACAGCGGCCGGTTTGCCGTTTCGAATTTTTTCGCCCAATCGAGAGCCCCGCGCTGCGCCGTAACGGAACATGCGGCGAACATCCAGTCCATTCCGTACTTTCCGACGAGCGGATACAAACTTTGTGTCGCCTCTTCCACCGTTTCGTTGAAGGCTTCGCTCGGCGAGTGTCCCATCTGACGCAACACATCGTATTGCGCTTTCATCAATCCGGCGATCGCTCCCATCAGAACGCCCCGTTCTCCGGTAAGGTCGGACAATACCTCTTTCTCGAAGGTGGTGGGGAACAGATATCCCGAACCGATCGCGATGCCGCACGCCACGGCCCGCTCCCGTGCTTTTCCGGTCGCATCCTGGAACACAGCGAAGCTCGCATTAATACCGCTTCCGGCCAGAAAATTGCTCCGCACCGTCCGGCCGCTCCCTTTCGGCGCCACAAGCACCACATCCACATCCGGCGGCGGAATCACATTCGTTTGTTCTTTGAATACCACGGAAAATCCATGGGAAAAATAGAGCGCCTGTCCCTTGCGTAAGTTCTTTTTCACCGTTTCCCACTGTTGTTTTTGCCCCGCATCGGAAAGCAAATATTGTACGATGGTCCCTTTCCGGATCGCCTCTTCGATGTCCGAAAAAAGATTTTTTCCCTCCACCCAACCGTCGCGAACCGCATCATTCCATCCTTGCCCCCCTTTCCGTTGTCCTACGATCACGTTGATGCCGTTATCGCGCATGTTCAAGGATTGTCCGTATCCTTGCGGACCGTACCCGATGATCGCCACCGTTTCGTTCTTCAGAAATTGCTGCGCTTTTTCGAGGGGATATTCTTCGCGGGTCACCACTTCTTCCGCAGTGCCGCCGAAATTGATTGTTGCCATTGTTTGTCCTTTAATAAGTGATGAAAATTTTTATCGTGTCCGCGCTGTTGCGAAAGAAAAACCGGGCATCATCGAATGACGGCGGACCGAATGTTCCTTTGGCGTTGTTTGAAGCTCCTGAACCTTCCTTCGGCGGACCGTACCACCAGCGATCCATGGTGCCGTTGCCGTTTTCGTCATGATACGCCGCCAGTGCATATGTACCCGGCGGAACATTGTCGAGGCGGACCGTTACCGTCGGCGAAACCGCCGGTGGATTGGCTGTTCTGACGGCGTTTTCGCGCTTCGTCGGAAAATCCGCCGGTGTGGAAAACAAAAATATTTTAACCGTGCCGGCATCCGACCGGACCCCGGAAACGGAAATGATCATCGTTGATAATTCCTGTCCTTTTAAAGCTGCAACGCACAGGCATAAAAGGAACGATATTCGGAGCGGTCTCTTCATGGTCGTCCTATGGATGCATTTCGATCTTTACCGTGTCCCGTTTGCCGGTGAACATAAATTGCGCCTCTTCAAATGTCGGCGGAACAAACGTGCTGACGGCATTATTGGAGATTCCGTACTCTTCCGCCGGAAGTCCGAACCAATCGGTGTCCATCACTTCGTTTTCATTCTCATCATGCACGGCGGCGATGGCATATTTTCCCGGCGGAAGTCCCTCCAGACTGATAATCAGCGACGACGACGTCACTTTCGCTTTCGCCCAGCGGAACGCCTTTTCCGGCTGCGTCGGAAATCCGTGACCATCCTTGAACAAACTCAGCAGCACTTGTCCGACCGGTTGTTTAAATCCGTTCAGTTGCACGACGATCGCACTTCCCCCGGCGCTTGTTTGCGCCGCGGCGGTACCGGAGAGGACCGCGAGAAGAAAAATTATGTATTTCATATCGGTCGCCTTTCTGATCTCACGCGGGAAGAGCGGAAACTCCCATCAAAAATTGATCCACCGCCCGCGCGGCTTTCCTCCCTTCGGAAATGGCCCAGACAACGAGCGATTGCCCCCGCCGCATGTCCCCCGCGGAAAAAATTCCCGGCATCGAACTCATATATTGTTTGTCCGTCGAGACATTCCCCCGGGCATCGAGCGCCACGCCGAGTTCGTCCAGCAATCCGTTTTTGACCGGACCGTTGAAGCCCATCGCCAGAAGCACAAGATCCGCGTTGAGGATAAATTCCGTCCCCGTGACCGGCGCAAAATTCGGCGGGGGTCCCACGCGGATCGCATGCAGGGTGGTGACGTTGCCGTCCGCATCCCCTTCGAATTTTGTCGTTGCGATTGCCCAATCACGAGTTCCACCCTCTTCATGGGAACTTTCGGTCCGCAACTGCAGCGGCCACATCGGCCAGGGAGTCGACGCCGCACGTTCCAGCGGAGGTTTGGGCATAATTTCGAATTGATGGACCGATGCCGCCTTTTGCCGGAGGCTCGTTCCGAGACAGTCCGCGCCGGTATCGCCGCCGCCGATGATAATCACCCGTTTCCCGGTTGCGAGAATCTCCGGTGCGGTTCCGGGCGGATCACCGGCGACACGCCGGTTCTGTTGCGGAAGAAATTCCATCGCAAAATGGATTCCTTTTAATCCGCGCCCCGGCACATTCAGATCGCGCGGTGATTCCGCGCCGCCGCACAAAAGTACGGCATCGTACGAACGGCGCAATTCTTCTGCGGAGATATGTACGCCGACATTCGTATTGGTGGTGAAAACAATCCCTTCCGCGCGCAACTGATCGACCCGGCGGTCCAGCAGATGTTTTTCAAATTTAAAATCGGGAATTCCGTACCGCAGCAATCCACCCACGCGGTCGTTCTTTTCATACACCGTTACGCGATGTCCCGCACGATTCAGCTGTTGCGCCGCCGCCAAACCGGACGGTCCGGAACCGATCACCGCAACGGTTTTTCCGCTCCGTTGCCGGGGCGGCTCCGGTTTGATCCAGCCCTTCGCGAACGCGTGTTCGATAATCGTCCGCTCGATCACCTTGATCGTCACCGGCGGTTCGTTGATGCCGAGAACGCACGATGCTTCGCACGGTGCGGGACACACATTTCCCGTGAACTCCGGAAAATTGTTCGTCGCGTGCAGAATGCGGACCGCCTCTTCCCACCGGTCCCGGTAGACAAGATCGTTCCAATGCGGAATGACGTTGTTGACCGGACAACCCGTTTGGCAGAACGGAACGCCGCAATCCATACACCGAGCTCCCTGGACTTTCACTTTTTCCTCGGAAAATGAGGTGTAGACGTCGCGCCAATCGTTCAATCGCTCCGCAACGGAACGGCGTACCGGCACTTCCCGCTGATACTCCATAAATCCGGTCGGTTTACCCATGGATCACCGCCTTCCTTGTTTCGCCGGCGGCGGTTTGGTGCGGCGCCATCCGACGGTTGTTTAACACGCGTTTATAATCGTGCGGAAATACTTTTACGAACTTTTTACCGTACGTCTCCCAGCCTTCCAGGATCGTTCGCGCCCGTGCGCTTCCGGTCAGCCGGTGATGTTTGCGGATTAATTCCCGAACATTCTGCTCGTCCGATTCGTCCAGCGGATCGAGATCCACGATGGCGGTGTTGCACATCGTGGAGGCGAATTCTCCCGTTTCATCCAGCACATAGGCGAATCCACCGGACATGCCGGCGGCGAAATTTTTTCCCGTTTTGCCGAGAATCACCACGGTGCCGTTCGTCATATACTCGCAGCCGTTTGCGCCGACCGATTCCACGACGACGGTTGCGCCTGAATTTCGGACGGCAAACCGTTCGCCGGCCTTTCCCGCAAAAAACGCCTCGCCGCTCGTCGCACCGTACAGCACCACGTTTCCGACGATGGAATTTTCTTCCGGTGCGAAGGTGGAACGCGGCGGCGGAGAGATGATAATGGTCCCGCCGGACAATCCTTTTCCGACGTAATCGTTGGCATCCCCTTCCAGACGCAGCGTGACGCCGCGGGAAAGGAACGCACCGAAACTTTGACCGGCGGATCCGGTGAAATTGATTGTGATCGTTCCGTCCGGAAGTCCTTCCGCCCCGTAATACTTTGCGATTCTGCCGCTCAGCAACGCGCCGACCGTACGATGCACGTTCCGGATCGGCAGCGAGAGTTCCACCGGCTGTTTTTCTTCCAATCCTTTTTTCGTTTGCTCCAACAATTGATAGTCGAGCGCTTCGTTTAATCCGTGGTCCTGCGGAATCAAACACCGCCGCCCGATCCGCAGTGGGACCGTCGGCTGGTGCAGGATGGCGGAGAGATCGATCCGTTTCGCCTTCCAATGGTCGACATCTTTCCGCTGACGGAGCATGTCCACGCGTCCGATCATCTCATCCATCGTCCGGAATCCGAGCGACGCCATGATCTCGCGGACCTCATCGGCGATGAAGAAGAAAAAATTGATCACGTGTTCGGGCGTGCCGGTGAATTTTTTCCTCAGCACGGGATCTTGCGTAGCGATGCCGACGGGACACGTGTTGAGATGACATTTCCGCATCATCACGCATCCCAGGGAGATCAGCGGTGCCGTGGAGAATCCGAATTCTTCCGCGCCCAGCAAGGCGGCGATGACCACATCGCGGCCGGTCTGGAGTTTCCCGTCGGTCTGCAGCCGCACGCGGCTCCGGAGATCGTTCATCACCAGCACCTGCTGCGTTTCCGCCAATCCGAGTTCCCACGGAATGCCGGCGTGTTTAATAGAAGTGAGCGGCGACGCTCCCGTTCCGCCGCTGTCGCCGCTGATCAGGATCATATCGGCATGCGCTTTCGCCACGCCGGCGGCGACCGTGCCCACGCCGACCTCCGAAACCAACTTCACCGAGATCCGGGCGAGCGGATTGACGTTTTTCAGATCATAAATCAATTGCGCCAGATCTTCGATAGAATAGATGTCGTGGTGCGGCGGCGGTGAAATTAATCCCACCCCGGCGATGGAATGCCGTGTTTTGGCGATCACCTCATCCACTTTAAATCCGGGAAGTTGTCCCCCTTCACCCGGTTTCGCTCCTTGCGCAATCTTAATCTGAATCTCATCCGCATTCACGAGATAGTTCGCCGTCACGCCGAACCGTCCGGAGGCCACCTGCTTGATCGCGCTGCGGCGGAGATCGCCGTTCGGTTCGGAGCGGAATCGCTCTTCATCTTCCCCGCCCTCTCCGGTATTGGAACGTCCGCCGATCCTGTTCATGGCGATGGCGATGGTTTCGTGCGCCTCTTTGCTGATGGAACCGAAAGACATCGCACCGGTGACGAATCGTTTGACGATCTGCTTCGCCGGCTCTACGTCTTCGATATGAACGCTCCGCGTTCCTTCTTTGAATTCCATTAATCCGCGCAGCGAGAAAAATTCCCGGTGCTGGTCGTTGAGCGGACCGGTGAACTCTTTGAATGTTTTGTAATCCCGCGTGCGGACCGATGACTGCAGCTTTGTGATCGACGCGGGATTGATGAGATGCCGTTCGCCGTTCACGCGGAAATGATAATTCCCGCCGAGATCAAGTTCCGTACCGGACGCATCGGAGGAATGAAACGCGAAGTGATGTTTTCTCCGCGCTTCTTCCACCAACACCTCCAATCCGATCCCTTCAATGCGGGACGAGGTGCCGTTGAAATATTTTTCCGTCACCGTCCGGTTTAATCCGAGCGCTTCGAAGATCTGCGCACCGCGGTAACTTTGCAGCGTGGAAATCCCCATTTTGGAGAAGACCTTCAGCAATCCCTTTCCTACTCCTTTTTTGTAATTGTACACGGCCCCCTCCGCCGTCATCCCGTTTCCGAGCCGGCCGTTCTCCGCGAGCATCTCGATGGTTTCGATGGCGAGGTACGGATTGACGGCGCTTGCGCCGTAGCCGATCAACAAGCAGAAGTGCATCACTTCCCGCGGCTCGCCGGATTCCACGACCAGCGCCACTTGTGTCCGGGTCTTTTCCTTCACCAAGTGATTGTGCACCGCCGTGAGAGCCAGCAGGCTCGGAATCGGTGCGTATTCCGCATCCCCTCCGCGGTCCGAGAGGATGATGATGGAATATCCCGACTCGATGGAGAGCGATGCACGGCGGCACAATCCTTCCAATGCCCGTTCCAATTCCTGCTCCCCCCCGTTCACGCGGAAGAGGGACGGCAAGGTGGTGGTGAGAAAATCCCCTTGCGACACCCGGCGGAGTTTTTCCAATTCGGCGTTGGTCAACACCGGATGCTGCAATTTTAACGTGTGGCAATGTTGGGGTGTTTCCGCCAGAATGTTTCGTTCCGTTCCGATGTAACTTGTCAGGGACATCACGAACTCTTCGCGGATCGGGTCGATGGGCGGATTGGTCACCTGTGCGAACAGTTGTTTGAAATACGAAAACAGCGATTGCGGTTTGTCGGACAAACACGCCAGCGGCGTATCGGTCCCCATCGAACCGACCGGTTCCTCGCCGTTCACCGCCATCGGCGAAATAATCATCCGCACGTCTTCATCGCTGTATCCGAACAATCGCTGTCGCTGCACGATATCTTTCTCGTTCCGTTGATGCGTGCGCGGCGGGTCGGCCAATTGTTCCAACGTGATCTGATTTTCTTTGATCCAGTGGGCGTACGGTTTACGCGCGGCGAGCTGTGATTTGATCTCTTCATCCAGCAGCACGCGCCGTTGTTCCAGATCGACCACCAGCATTTTTCCCGGCTCCAATCTCCCCTTCTGTTTCACCCGTTCCGGTTCGATCGGCAACACGCCGACTTCGGAAGCGAGAATCAGCACACCGTCGTGCGTTTCGATGTACCGGGCAGGACGAAGTCCGTTGCGGTCCAGCGTTGCGCCGATCACCCGGCCGTCGGTGAATGCGACCGCGGCGGGACCGTCCCACGGTTCCATCAGCGAGGCGTGATATTCATAGAACGCCTTTTTTTCCGCGGACATGGTG
>CAZRWF010000048.1:12809-20504 GCA_964603685.1 uncultured Chitinophagaceae bacterium | reverse complement strand
ACATCGTGCTCCTTAAATTGATAAATGCATGAACTGTCGTGCAAAACAACGTTGGTATCGAGGACAAAAATTTTCTTCTTTTTCGCCATTGCGTTGTTTGAACCCCGTTTGGTGAATGGACATAGTGAATTATGGAAAGGCAGGAAAATAAAAAACCATGACGCGGGGTCATGGTGCGAATGCGGCGTAGGGACAACAATAAAGGCCGAATAGTGAAAATCGGAAGAGAAATCGCTACAGCTTTAGTTGTCTTTATTGGCAAGAATTGGCTCTTGTTCAAGAATAACTTTAAGTGAACGTAAGAAATCCAATGCTCATGCGCAAGTGGTAAACAATGAAATTTTTGTTACTGTGATATTACGCCCGCGTAACGGCCGACGGTGAAGGAAAAAATCCCGCCGTTTCCGGCGGGATCGGATATTATCGTTCTTTCAGGAGATACATCGGCGTGACCCCCATATTCCACCAGGTGAAGGAATAGATGTCCGATGTCTCTTCGATGATCTTTGCCGTCGGTTTTCCCGCGCCATGACCGGCGGACGTTTCAATCCGGATCATCACCGGGTTCGGTCCGGAATATTTTTTCTGCAGCGTGGAAATGTATTTGAACGAATGTGCGGGGACCACGCGGTCATCATGGTCCGCCGTCGTTACGAGTGTGGCCGGATAATTCACCCCTTCGCGGATGTTATGGACCGGCGAATACTTTTTAAGATATTCGAACTGCACGGAATCGTCGCTCGAACCGTAATCGTTCACCCACGCCCAGCCGATGGTAAATTTCTGGAACCGGAGCATGTCCATAACACCGACGGCGGGTAGCGCCACTTTGAACAATTCGGGACGCTGATTGGTCACTGCACCGACCAACAGTCCGCCGTTCGATCCCCCTTGAATCGCCAGTTTGGAGGGATTCGTATATTTGCTGCCGATGAGATATTCCGCTGCAGCGATGAAGTCGTCGAAGACATTTTGTTTGTTCAACCGCATTCCTGCTTCATGCCACTTTTCACCGTACTCGCTTCCGCCGCGAATATTGGCGACGGCATAGATCCCCCCTTGTTCCAGCCAGAGCAGGCGCGACGGACTGAAACTCGGTCCGATGGAGATGTTAAATCCGCCGTACCCGTACAGCAGCGTCGGATTGTTCCCGTCCAGCGGGATCCCTTTTTTATGCACGATGAACATCGGAATTTTCGTACCGTCCTTGCTCGGGTAGAACACTTGTTTGGTCTCGTAATCGGACGGAACAAAATCCACTTCCGTTTTCCGGAACAGTGTCGATGTTTTCGATTTGATGTCGTACTTATAGATCGTGGCCGGGTAGGTGAACGACGTCAGGGTGTAAAACGTGAAAGGATCGTTCCGCTTGCCGCCGAATCCGCTCACGTTACCGAGCGTTTCGAGCGGTATCTCGTGTTCGAATTTTCCGTTGAGGTCGTACACGTACACGCGATGACTCACATCCTTCATGTACGTCGCGATCAACTTGTCGCCGAAGATCGAGACCGACTGGAGCGGCTCCGGCCGTTCGGGAAGGATCACTTTCCAGTTCTCCTCCTGCGGCTTGGCGGGATCGAACAGCACCACCTTCTGGTTCGGCGCGTTGCGGTTGGTGGAGAGGAGCAGCTTGTCGCCGATGTTGTCGATGATGCTGATATCGTCGTCGAAGGTCGTCATGATCGGTATAAATTCCGACCGTTTTTTCAGATCGCGGTAATACAGCGCGTTCCCGTTCGAACCGCGCTGCGTGATATACAGGGAAAGATACCGTTCGTCTTCCGTTATTCCGACGCCGAACAGCCGCTGCGGATGTTCTTTCTCCTCGTAGATAAGAGCGTCGGCGGATTGCGGTGTACCGAGAATATGATAATAGACTTTGTGGTAGGAATTAGCGGTGGAAAGTTTGGATGCGGTGTCGGTCGGCTGGGGATACCGTGAATAATAGAAGCCGTTTCCGTACCAGTTTACGCCGGTAAATTTTGCCCATTCGATCTTATCCTTCAGCACCTTCTTCGTTTTTACTTCCATCACGTAAATTTCGCGCCAATCCGATCCCGCTTTGGAGATGGAATATGACATATATTTGCCGTTTTTATCGAACGAAATCCCCGCCAGCGATGTCGTTCCGTCCGTCGACAATTTATTCGGATCGAGGAATACTTCCGGTTTTGCTTCGAGCGATCCCCTCTGTATATAGAGCACGCTCTGATTCTGCAGGCCGTCGTTTTTATAGAAGAACCAGTTCTTTCCTGCGCGGAACGGCGCACCGTATTTGGGATAATTCATCAGCTTCGTCAATCGGTCCTTCACTTTTTCGCGGAACGGGATCTTATCCAGATATCCGAACGTAACGGAGTTCTGCTCGGAAACCCATTGTTTTACATTCATTGCCGTATCGTACTCCAGCCATCGGTACGGATCCTCCACGGTCTGGCCGAAATAGTTATCCTTATGGTCCACCGTCGCCGTCTTCGGATATTGGAACTGTCCGACCACGGTCGAACAGAAAATCAGGATGATCAAAAGATGTTTCATATGATCCTTTCGTTATTGTGGAAGTACTTTATAGATCGGATAATATCTGCCGTTACCGTAATATTTGTCCACCACGTTCCATGCGGCGACCCCGTCGTCCGACTCCGGCTCCAACAGCAGGAAGGCAAGCCGGGAGAGCGGCTGTGCCATGTCGACGACGGCGGTGCCGGCCGGAAACAACAAGTTCACTGCTTCGAATGAACCGCCGAGTTCTCTCATTTTGTGTTTTTGAAATTCCCGGTCGGATTGTGCGTTCGACACGATTGTAAACCGCTGCACCGGTACGGCCGCCGAAGCGGTAAGGGTCGTCACCCGAATGCCGTGATCCCGCAGCAGTTGAATCACTTCCGTGAGCGAATCGGGGATAAGATACCGTACCGGCACCGCCGAATATGTCACCCCGTCCGCCCGATAAAACTCCGCCGTGACGATCGCGGTAATGCTGTCCTCGTTCATCCGGTACATCGTTTCACCGCTGTATGGATTCCGTTCTTCGATCACCGGTGCCAGCAGAATCTCTTGCGACGGAAACGATTCCACCATCCGTGCGCGGACGGCGAGGGAATCGACGGAAAACAATTTTCGGGCACGGCGATCCGCCGTTGTCATCTCTTCTTTGATCGCGACGGAATGTGCGTACGCCGCGTCAATCGTCGCGCGCACCATCGACCGTGTGGCCGCGATCCGGTCTTTGAACGGAATGTAGGAATATGCTTCGCTCAATACCGCGATGCGATTCCGAATGCCGACGTAATTGCTGTTAAAACGCGGCTCATGTGCCCAAAAATAATATCCCGGCTTTCCTGCCGGTGTGTTTTCCAAATAGTCTCCGTACCGGTGCGTTCGCCAGCGCTGCGCCCGCACCCCCTGCTCGATGGCGGGGAAAAACTTCTCTTTGGCGAACGTGTCCAACACCGGATCGGCGGAGGGATGGACGGCAAAACTGTACGTGATATGATATCCGTGAAACGATCCGTTCGTCGTATGCAGGTCCACCACGATGTGCGGATCGTACTCATTCATCATGCGGACGAACGAGCGTACCTCGGGCGTTTCCAACTTCATATGGTCGCGGTTCAGGTCGAGTCCCTGCCCGTTCGCTCGCTGTCCCATCCCGGCGACCGGTCCATGCTGCCGCGGTCGATTGGTCAGGGAAATCATGTCGTTCCCATCCGCGTTCAGGATCGGTACAATCAACAACACGATGCGTCGCCGCCATTCCGCATGAATTCCCCGGCGCAATTCGCGAAGAAGTTCGAGGAGAACTTCTTTCCCTTCCACTTCGCCGCCGTGAATGTTTCCCTGCAGATACAGCACCAGTTTTCCGGAACGGCGGACCGATTCCGGCGAGCCGTCGGGCAGGTCGCCGACGACGATCATCGGCAGGCGTTTCCCCTGCACGGAATATCCGAACGTTCTTTCGAACATCGTCGCCGTCGGCAGACGTAACGAATCGATGAAAGCCGTCACGTCGCCGTATCGCGATGTCTCTTCATAGTTCGTCCGCTCGGGCCGAGTCCATTGCGCCGTGGCCGTTCCCGCACAACATACAAAAAGAATCACTAACGTTCGTTTGACAATAATCAACACATCTTCTCCGTTCCGTAAACTTTTTTCACAGCGAATCCTTCGACGTTCCGTTTTCATCGGCCGAAAATTGAAGAAGTGTTCCGCCTGCCACTGCGGTATAGTCGCTCCTGTTCATGATTATCGAGTCGGTAAGCGAGCCGGCATTAAATGCGATGGTGTCGTTCGCGGCGATCGAGGCATCAATATAAAGATCGAACGGCAGAATCGGGCGGCCGAACGGCGGAACCGATCCGGGAAGGAGCCCGGTCCGCTCCAGCAATTCTTCCCGCGTAGCGAAACGGATACTTTTCGCCGCCAGCTGCTGTTTCAATTTTTTTGAATCAACTTTACGCGCTGCGCTGATCACACACAGGCAGAATGTTTCGTCCGCTTTGATCAACAACGCCTTGCCGCCGACGGCGACCGATTCGCCCCGCGCCGCCGCCGATTCTTCGGAGGTGGTCGTCGGCTGATGATTCACCGTGCGAAAAGGGACGTTCTTTTCGTTCAGCAGTCGAATGATGGAATCATGGATGGACATAATCGATACCGGAACCGTTACGACGGTGAATCGCCGGAAACGGCCGGCTCATGTTTTGTGATGAGAAATCTACATTCCTTTGAGCGCCGAGCGTCGTTTGATCGTTTTGAGTGAGTCGGAGATTCCGTATTGGTAATCGTACGTTGCCCCTTCCCAGTCGCCGTACATCGGGTTCGGAAGAACGATAAGACGATCGCCGAACTCCTGTTTCAACAGATCGACTTTCGCATTCCGGTCGGCGGAATTCATCCGGCTAAACTCTGCCAGATCGTTCAGATTATCGCCGCAGAGCATAATAATATTAAACCGTTCCAAAATCTTTTTCCGGCGGTTCTCTTTGCTTCCTTCAGCTGTCCGCACCAAAACGTGAACCGTATCGGCGAAGGGAAACCCGGTCTTTTTCAGATTTTCCACGGTGGCGGCGCGTTCTGCAAGATTTCTGTTCGTCACATAAAAGACCGTTACACCGCGGGTGGCGGCATAGCGGAAAAATTCCAGCGCCCCGGGGAGCGGGGTTGCCTCTGCTTTTTCGACCCACTCGGCCCATCCGTCCGGATAAGAACGACCGTTGTGAATGGTCCATGCCTGATAGGGACTGTTGTCCAGCACAGTTTCATCCACATCGGTCACGATCGCGGGGGGATTTCCCGTTCGCGGTTGTGCGAGGTATTCATCCAGCCGGAGTTTTGCCAGCGCATACGTTTGGTAAAACAACGCACGCGCTTCGCCGGAGGATTGAAACCAGAGTGTGGACATCTCGCCGTGAGTGTTGTCGGATCGTTTCACCGGCGCGGCCGGCATCTCGCGCATTTGTGCCGTCGCAAACGTTACCGCCATCAGAAATGTGAGGAATGTTTTCATGACTGCTCCGTGCAATATGGATGGATTACCGGACCGCACCTTCTTCAATAGTGACTGTTTTTGCATCGGCATCCAGCGTCGCCCGCACTCCCACCGGAAGGGTGATATGGTCCTTGATATGGCCGAACGATAAGCCGGAGATAGCCGGTTTCCCCAGTGATCCGAGCCGTGTGCGGAAGATCTCTTCCAGCGTTAACGAGGCGAGATATCCTGGTTCCCGCGGGTCGCAATCCCGCATTTTTCCCACAACAAATCCGGCGGCATCATTCAAAGCGCCGGCGAGAAATAAATGCGTCAGCATCCGGTCGATGCGGTACGGCTCTTCGTGGACATCTTCAAGGAACAGGATCTTCCCTTTTAGATCGATTTCGAACGGCGTTCCGAGCGTCGTCACCAACAAGGAGAGATTGCCGCCGACCAGTTCGCCGGTCACTTTTCCCCCGCTCAGCGTGATGATCCGGTTTTCTTTGTTCACTTTTTCGCCCGCGGGGAGCGGCGGCTGCCGGAGAAGTCCGAGCGGAGCGGCCGAAGTCATGGCGCGAATATAATAATCGGAGACATATTCGTTAAAGGAAGAGCGGATGTTCGGACCGTGCAGCGTCACCAATCCGGAAAATTTATAAAAGGCGAGAAGCAATGTGGTGATATCGCTGTATCCGACGAACACTTTCGGATTTTTCCGGATCATGTCGAAATCGAGAAACGGCAACACGCGCATGCTCCCCCAGCCGCCTTGGATCGGAAAAATTCCCTTCACATCGGAACGGCGGAACATCGCATTAATATCTTCGGCCCGTTCCCGATCCGATCCGGCCAGATAGCCGTATTGTTTCCCGACATGGTCGCCGAGAACAACCGTAAAGCCGAATGATTCCGCAATCTCCGTGGCGATCACGATCCACTCCTGCGACTCCACAGCGGTCGCCGGAGCAATTAATCCGATCGTGTCCCCTTTTTGCAGCGCCGGCGGTTTCACCAATGGGAGCGGCTGTTCGTCCTTTGATCGGGATTCAAGAAGGGAGACAAAAGAAGGGGGATACACAGCCGAAAGCGCGGCGGCAGAAAAACCGGAAAGGAAATTCCGGCGGGAAAAAAGATCGTTCATCGGGAACTCATCGACGGTGAAAAAAATCGTTCGTTATTTTCCTCGGATCCACTCTTCGGCGATTTGCACGGCGTTTGTTGCCGCTCCTTTCCGGATATTGTCCGAAACGATCCACAGGTTCAATCCGTTTTTTACCGATTCATCCCTCCGGATGCGGCCGACGAACGTTTCATCCTTCTCGTGTGCGGCAATCGGCATGGGGTAATGGCGTTCGGCAGGAATATCCTGCACAACCACGCCGGGAGCGTTCCGGAGCAGCGAGCGGACATCATTCAGGTCGAACGGTTTTTCGAATTCGATATTCACCGATTCACTGTGGCCGCCGATCACCGGCACACGGACGCAGGTGGCGGAGACCGCGATCGTATCGTCCCCCATGATCTTCTGAGTTTCCCTCATCATCTTATATTCTTCACGCGTATATCCATCCTCGAAAAACTCATCGATGTGCGGAATAAGATTGAACGCGATCGGATGGGGAAATTTCGGCGCCGTTACCGGCACTTTGTTCCATTCCGCCATCAGCTGGTCGTACCCTTTTTGTCCCGCACCGGTGACCGATTGATAGGTGGAAACAACGACCCGTTTGATGGAATATTTTTCGTGCAGCGGTTTCAGCACCACCACCATTTGAATCGTGGAGCAGTTCGGATTGGCGATGATCCCTTTGTGTTTGAAGATCTCCTTCCGGTTCACTTCCGGAACGACGAGCGGAATCTCTTTTTCCATCCTCCAGGCGCTGCTATTGTCGATCACCAGAATGCCGTGTTTGGCGGCGGTGGGAGCGAACTCCCGGGAGACCGATCCTCCGGCCGAGAAGAGGGCGATTTCGATGTCACCGCGCGAGAGCGCTTCGTGCGTCAGTTCTTCCACCCGGTGGAATTTCCCTTTGAACGGGATCTCCATGCCGACCGATCGTTTCGACGCCAGCGGGATCAGCCGTCCCACCGGAAATTTCCGCTCTTCGAGCACCTGAATCATTTTCCGGCCGACCATTCCCGTTGCGCCGGCGACGATGACATCATATAATTTCATGGAGTATTCCTGTAGAGATCAGATAAATAAATTATTCGATAAGAGA
>CAZRWF010000048.1:0-12709 GCA_964603685.1 uncultured Chitinophagaceae bacterium | reverse complement strand
TCATTGATTCATTGATAGATTGATTAATTTTAGATTTCAAAGATAAGAAATCAAGGATCCAGTATCCTGCATCCTGCATCCTGCATCCTGTATCCTGCATCCAACATCCAGAATCCAACATCCAGAATCCAATATCCAGCATCCAACGCCCACCACCCAGCATCACTTCAATTCTTCAATCGTTCCCCGTTCACGTATCACGCGGACCTTCTCCCCGTTCACCAGCACTTCGGCCGCATTCGGCCGTGCGTTGTAGTGCGACGAGACAGAAAATCCATACGCCCCGGCGGTGAGAATCGCTGTATAGTCACCCCGCTGCACAAACGGCATCACACGATCTTTCGCAAAAAAATCTCCCGATTCGCAAACCGGTCCGACAATATCGACCGTTTCCGTCGGAGCGTTTTTCAACCGGAGCGGGACGATTTGATGATACGCCTGATAAAGACTCGGCCGGATCAGGTCGTTCATTCCCGCATCGACGATGACGAATTTTTTCACGCCGTTATCTTTCCGGTAGAGCACTTTTGTGACCAATATTCCGGTATCGGCGACGATGGAGCGTCCCGGTTCCACCACAATTTTGCAGCCCGCTTCCTGCAGAATCGGAATGACCGCCGCAATAAAGCGGCTGTTCCCCGGCGTTTCGTCCGCTGCCGTTGCCGGTTCGACCGGCAGTTCCGGATGTTGCAATGCGTTCTTATACGTTACGCCGTAACCGCCGCCGAAATCGATGTGGCGGATATCGATCCCGATCGCCCGAAGATCCTTCACCATCTTTACTACGGTCGTGGCCGTTTGAACGAACGGTTCAAGTTTCAGGATCTGCGAACCGATATGCGTGTGGATGCCGTCGACGATCAAATGCGGAAGCGTTGCGGCGTAACGGAATGTCTCGACCGCCACCGAAATATCGATTCCAAATTTGTTCGATTTTAGTCCGGTAGAAATGTACGGATGGGTCGACGCGTCGATATCCGGATTGATCCGGAGGGCGATGCGGGCTTTCGTCCCCATGCGTCCCGCGATGTCGTTGATCACCGCCAGTTCTTCGGCCGATTCCACATTAAAGGAGAAGATCTCCTTCTGCAGTGCGTATGCGATCTCCGCATCCTGCTTCCCCACACCGGCGAAGGTGATGACGGAAGGTGCGAATCCCGCCTTCAGCGCGTGATGAATCTCCCCGGCGGAGACCGCATCGGCGCCCGCCCCTTCGGCCGCCAACAGTTTCAATAATTCATGGTTGCTGTTGGCTTTTAACGCATAACAGGTAATGTGATCCACATCCGCAAACGTATCGTCGATGGACCGGAAGTTTTCGATCAACTGCTGTTTGCTGTACAGATACAACGGAGTGCCGAATTCCGCGGCGATCTCTTCGACCGGAGTCCCTTCGCAGTGGAGAATGTTTTCGCTATAGTGAAAATGTTTCATACGTTTGTTGTCGTTAGGTTCCGGCAAAGGGTTATTCAAAAATCTCCGGGAAATTCCCGGCATGGGAAAACAGTTCTTTATGCAAGCGGAGGACGACGGAATCAACCGATTCTTCGTCGATCACAAAACTGAGATTGATCTCCGACGCCCCTTGCGAGATCATGTTGATGTTTACATCCGAGATCGGCGCGAGCATTTTTACCGCCAATCCCGGACTGTTCCGCAGGTTGTCCCCCACGATGCAGACAATCGCTTTCCGCTCCGCCACCGTCACGGCGGCGAATGTTTTCAATTCCCGCACGATCGACGAAAGATGTTTTACGTTGTCGATCGTGGCGGTGACGCTCACTTCGGAGGTGGCGACGGTATGGACGACCGTTTCGTATTTGTGGAAAACGTCGAACACATTTTCGAGGAATCCGGTCGCCAGAAACATCCGCGAAGAAACGATGCTGATGAGCGTGATCCCCTCCTTGTAGGCGATCGATTTCACCACGCAGCGTTTGTCCGTTTTCGGTTTTTCCACGATCACCGTGCCGGACGATGAAGGATTTTTGGAATTCAGCACGCGGACCGGGATTTTTTTCTTCACCGCGGGAAGGATCGTTTCCGGATGAAGCACCCGGGCGCCGAAATAGGCCAGTTCGGACGCTTCGGAGAACGACATCACTTTGATCTTTTTGGCATCGCGCACCACGGTCGGATCGGCGCTGAGAATACCATCCACATCGGTCCAGATCTGAATATCCTCCGCATCGAGCAGCGCGCCGACGATTGCCGCGGAATAATCCGATCCCCCGCGTCCGATGGTGGTGGTAACGCCGTTCATCGTGGAACCGATGAATCCCTGCGAAACGACGACATATCCGTTGTTCAGCTTCGGCCGGACGATCTCCCGCAGCCGTTGTTCCGTCTGTTCGAACAGCGGCGCCGCTTTGGTAAAGCGGTCGTCCGTTTTCATAAATTCCCGCGCATCCACCCGGAACGATTTGATCTTTTGCGCTTCAAAATAATGGTGGATAAGGAAGGATGAGAGCCGTTCGCCGTACGAAGCAAAGGCATCTTTGGAGCGGTTGGTCAGCTCCCCCAATGCGACGACGCCGTTCACGAGCGCGGCGATTTCTTCGGCGGCAGCGGAGAGATATTTCAACACGAACCGCTGACTGTCGCCGTCGAAAAGCTCCTTCGCGATCTTTTTATGGCGCGATTCCACGGCGGCAACGAGATTCAACGCCTCTTCCTTTTTCCCGTCGGAGGCCGCGGCGGCGATGGACAACAGGGTGTTCGTGACGCCGGCACAGGCGGAGACGATCACCACCGGCTTTCGCGGGATCTCTTTTTTGACGATTGCCGTAACATTCCGTATCGCGGCGGAATCCTCCACGGAGGTCCCGCCGAATTTCATGACGATCATACCATCAGCCGATAAATGACAAACCCGAGAGCATCTCGGGCTGCAGTCGTGTTCAATTCAAGGTCGGTTCGCTGTAGTAATGATAAAAAAAATCCCGCTCAATTGAAACAGCAGAGCGGGACAAATTCGGCGGCGGCGGAAGGTTATTGTTCGGAAACGATCTCTTCGAACAGCATCGTCCGGTAATCGATCCAGCCGCGGGTGGTGCGGTTGAATTCGATGAAGAGAAAATCACGCTCCACGGCACCGCGGTCGAAAAATGAAGGGACAAATATCCGCTGCTGCTGTGCCTGCGTCAGCCGGCGGAAATTGGTTTGCCGCGAACGGGATGTCGGCGACGGTTGTTCGAACAGCGAAATTTTACTGTTAAAATACCTGGTGGGCTGTTCGGAAACGGTGAAGATCGTGTCTTCGGGAACATCCATCACGGCAGAAAAATCCTTCCAATCGACGGTGAAAAAGAGATCGATGGTGAGGTACGGATACCGAGAATTCGGGTGGACCCGGGCGCGCAGCCGGCTTTCGTTCAAAAAGCGGACAGTGGGAAAACCGGAACCGATACGGGAGAAGTCACCGGAAAATTCGCTGGAAATACCTTCTTTGTCCACTCCGACGGCGGCATGGGACTGTTCGGTTCTCCCGCCTGCTTCGCGGTCGGTCCAATAATAGACGATCGCTTTGGACGGAGTGACGGTGAAATGCGTATGATCGATCTTCCGGACGGCGGCAAAGGGTGCGGGACCGGCAAACTCAAGCGGGAACGCCTTGCGGAAGACCAGTTCGTTGTCGGCATAAATCAACATCCGCGAAGCAGTGGAGGCCGTGTCGCCGGAGGCGGTGATCCCCCCGAGATATTCCACCACGGTGACGATATCGCCGGTGCGGTTGGCGGACATTTGATAGGTGATGTTCCGCGTGCCGCGGAATTTTACCGTACGCGAGACAAAATTATTCGCCGACAGCAACGCGTGATCGCTGAACGCATCCGACGGCGAGATGTACGCCTGGGTAGTGTCGATTTCCGCATCCGACGCGGGGGGAATATAATTGTCGTTTCGCTGAACCTGTTGAACGGCCGGCGTCTCCTGCTTCTGTTGGCAAGAAAACAACAACATCGACAACATCACTGCTGAAATGATCCGTGCCATGATCTATGAAAGATAGTGAATCAATGCATCGGCCAGCTTTGCGCCTCCGAACCGGAACGTATCGATGGCGGGAAGTCCCGTTCGGTCCTCCAGTTTTTTCGCCTCATCCTGACTCTGCGCATCGGTCAACCCGATGGAATTGATGCCGATGCCGACCACTTTGGTCGGACGGAAAAATTCGATCACCTGTTCGTGCAGGTCGATCAATTTTTTGATCTCCGGAATCGGCAGTCCGTAATCGTCCACCAGACGGGTCGGCTGCACACACATGATCATCGCGTCCGGCATCGTGCCATGCATCAATCCGAACGTCACACCGCTGTACCCTTGATGCGTCAACGCTCCTTGTCCTTCCACAAAAATGTATTCCGCTCCTTCGGCATCCGACGCATCGATGCATTTTTCGATGCAGCCGGCGATATAGTCGCTGATGATCGCATCGACAGCGATCCCTTTTCCGGAGATCATGATGCCGGTCTGTCCCGTTCCGATAAAGTCGCTGTTGAATCCGCGCCGTTTGAATTCATTGTACACTTGCAGCATCGTCGTCATCTTGCCGATGTTACAGTCCGCCCCAACGGTGAGAATCGTCTTCGATTTCCTTGTCCGGTAATTCCCTTTGGACACCACTTCGTATTCATGCGGCACTTTCCGCCAATCGGTGATCGTGACGCCGTGTTCCGCCGCGAGCGCCGCAAACTCCGCATCGTCCGACAGGATCGTGTGCAGCCCGCTGAGAATGTGCATCTTGTGCCGGATCGCCGTTTTGATCCACTCGCGCCACAGATCGGGGAGCCGTCCGCCGGTCGGCGCGATGCCGATCAGCAGATGAGTCGGCTGAAATTTCAATCCGTCGGCGATGCTCGCGATCACCGGGACGCTGCCGCCGTAGCCGAGCACATCCTGCGCCGTTTTGCCGACTTTCGTACTATCGATGACAGCCACAACTTCACCGGGGAGATAGATCAGAGCGCCGTTCGCCGTTTTGGATTTGAGTGGACTAAATCGGCCTTCGGCCAGTGCTAACATTCTACGCATGGGTTTTGGATTCTTGAAGACTGATGAAGGGTTAAGGGTTAAAGGTTGAAGGTTGGTGATTCATGATTCAGGATACAGGATTCAAGATACAGGATTCAAGATACAGGATTCAAGATACAGGAACCAAGTTGTTTGATGGGTAAATAGATTGTACAGTTTTGTTGTAATGTATTGTGTTTCGGAATTTTTATATTTTTTCTTCAGCTGTTCCGCTCGCGGAATACTCCGTCGATATATCCCTGAATTGCAGAATCTTTTTCCGCCATTTCCAGACGTTTCTCTGCAATAGACGCAAATTTTTCGTCAATTTCAATTCCCACATACTGGCGCCGCAGTTTTTTTGCCACCACCGACGTGGTTCCCGATCCGAGGAACGGATCGAGCACGACGTCTCCGGGCTTCGTGGCGGCGAGAATGATCTTGGCGAGGAGTTTTTCCGGCTTCTGCGTGGGATGCTCCGTGTTTTCGGGCATGGACCAGAACGGAACGGTGAGATCGGTCCACAGATTGGAGGGATGCGTCAGCCGGAAATTCCCGTCGCCGCTCCGGCGCCAATCCTTCGGCGCACCGTTGACGGTGTACGGCGCAATCACTTTCCGGCGGATCTTCACCGCATCGAGATCGAAGGTATAGGAATCGGACATGGTGCAGAACCAAATATCCTCCGACACATTTTTCCAATTTGCTTTTGCCCCTCTCCCTTTTTCCCGCTCCCAGGTGATCCTGTTCCGGACCAAAAAATATTTCTCCGCCACCTGCTGAATGGCCGCCGAAGAACGCCAGTCGCCGCAGAGATATATAGAGGCGGTCGGTTTCAGCAAACGTACGAGACGGGAGAGCCAATGTTCCATCCATTCCTTGTAAGCGTCACCGCTGCGGGCGCGGAAAACGGAGCCGTTGAACGATTTGGTGAGATTGTACGGCGGATCGACGAACAACAGATCGACAAAGCCGGAAGGAAGTTTGTCCGCCGCTTCGATCATATCCTGACAAATGGTTTTGTTCACCACCTCTGCCGCGGCGGCGGACTCCGTCAACACGCACAATCTCTTCCGGTAGCGGGAGTATTCCTTCGCTGTCAGCGTCACTGTTCTATTTCTCGGCGCAGGTTTCATCCGTGATCCTTCTTCCGTTCCCGCGGATGAAACTCCCGGTGCTGCTGTTTTAAATGTTCCCGGTCGATATGCGTATAGATTTGCGTGGTCGAGATATCGGCGTGACCGAGCATCTCCTGGACGGAGCGAAGATCCGCCCCTCCTTCCAGCAAATGGGTGGCAAACGAATGCCGGAACGTGTGCGGATGGATCTCTTTTTTGATCCCGGCCCGCCGTGTATAATCCGATACGATCTGCCACACGGAGACGCGCGACAACGGTCCTCCGCGCGCGTTCAGAAAGAGCGCGTCGTTGGATCGTTCGGCGCGGGCCAGCTGCGGACGAAGGCGGCGCCGGTACTCGCCGATCCACCGCAACGCGAACTCTCCGATCGGGATGAGCCGCTCTTTGGATCCTTTGCCGAAAACGCGGACGAGCTGTTGATCTTCCATCACGCTGCCGTTGGTTAATCCCGTTAATTCGGACACACGCATTCCGGTCGCATACAGGGTTTCGAGGATGGCACGGTCCCGCCAGACGAACTTGCCGGCGGTTTCATTGGCGGGGTCGGCGGCGGCAAGGATCCGGTCGATTTCCGCCGTGTCCAGAACATCGGGAAGGTGTTTTCCTTTTTTCGGGAGATCGATATTTTGCGTCGGATCAAACGTCGTCCGTTTTTCGCCGACGAGAAACTTGTGCAATCCTTTCACCGCGGAGATATTCCGTGCGATACTTTTCGGGGAGAGTCCGGCCGTTCGCAGCGCATTGATGAATGAGGAAATGTGCTCTTCATCGACCGCGTCGAACCGCGGAACGCCGTGCGCCGTTAGAAATCCGGCGTACCGCTGAATGTCCCGCTCATACGCTTCCACGGAATTTTGGGCGAGACTTTTTTCGAGCTGGATGAATCGGATATACGACCGGATATCGAACGTCATTTCAGATCAATATGGGCGATGGTCCGTTGCAACCGTTTTTCGGTCGGTCCTTTTTTCGGCGCGGCGGAAGCCGGTTCCGGTGATTCTGCGGATCGCGCCGGTTCCGCCGGAGGTTCGGGTTCACGGTATTGCAGCCGGGAATGATGGATGCCGATCAGGATCTTGAGGAAACTCTCTTTGATCCGGTTGAGATCGCGGAAATTGAGATTGCTGTCGTCCAGTTCCCCTTCCAGCAGGCGGAGTTTGATGAGTGAATCGATATTCGCTTCGATTTTTTCCACGGTCGGATCGGGGATCGCCCGCGTCGAGGCCTCCACGCCGTCCGCCAGCATCACGATGGCGGTCTCTTTTGTGTTCGGTTTCGGCCCCGGATACCGGAAATCATTCTCGTTCACTTCCCCTTTCATCTTTTTTTGACGGAGCGCCTTCTCGTAGAAGAATCCCACATGCATCGTGCCGTGATGCATCGGAATAAAATCGATCACCGGCTGCGGAAGATTGTGCAGGCGGGCAAGCGCGATCCCGTCGTCGATGTGGGCGGCGATGACACGAACGCTTTTTCGCGGACTCATCGTCCGGTGTTTGTTTTCTGTGCCGAGCTGGTTCTCCACGAACAGTTCCGGATTTGCCATCTTCCCGATGTCGTGATAGAGTCCGCCGACGCGGGCCAGGGTCGGATTGGCGCCGATCGCTTCCGCGGCATTCTCCGCGAGTGATGCGACGGTGACGCTGTGATGAAAGGATCCGGGCGCTTTGTGCGAAAGGTCTTTCAGCAGCGGATGGTTGTAGTCGGAAAGGTCCACCAGCGTCAGCTCCGTCGGGATCTTGAACACCCGTTCGAGGAAGATGAGCAGTCCGTACGTGATGATAGGAGAAAATATCGCGTTCATTCCCGCCACCAGCAGCTGCGTTCCCATCACCTCCACCGGTTCATATCGTTCCAATCCGAGGGCGATAATTGTGGCGGAATAACCGAGAAAGACATAGATGATCGACCGGAAAATCTGCGTCCGTTTTTTAATGTCGCGCACGGTGTAGATGGCGAATGCACCGGCAACGAGGGACGAAAGGGCGATGCCGTAATCGTTCCCGCGAATGCCCGCCACGAGCAGCGAGAGCACGACGGTGCTGTAAAAGGCGACGCGCGAATCGAAGATGATCGTAAAAATCATCGAAACGGCGGGGATGATAATCAGATACCGCAGCGGCAATTCGGTGGTGTTCTGGACCGTCAGATAGGCAATAAAGGCCACGCCCAGATACAGGACGGAGATCAGGAGCAGTTTCACGTTGTTGTGGTAGATCTTTTTCCGGAACAGATAAATGTACATCACCAGCATCCAGATGATGGCGAAGACGCGGAGCGCTTTTCCGGCGAAGGTGACGTAGGCGTTAATACCGGCGCCGCGTTCCTCTTTCGCTTTCCGGAACGAATCGAGCTTCAGTTTGATCTCTTCCGTGATCCGTTCCCGTTTGGCAATGATCCGCTCCTCTTCACTGACGGCACCGACGGTCCGGGGGACGAGATCGACTGCAAAGCGCACCTCCCGTTCCGTCTGCTCCCGCTGGAAGATCACGTTCGGCACGAGGAATGTCAACGCGATCTTCATCGCCACGGAGACCGTATCGTTTTCACCGTTGTAACCGGCGATAAAGGTCTGCTGAACCGCTTTTCCCAATTCGTACTTGTCCAAAAACTTGTTGAGCGGAACGATCTGTTCGTTTGTTTTTTTCCGTTTGGCGATCAGCTCATCGTCGCGGTACTGCGATTTGCGGACGTCCACGATCCCTTGCAAGTACAGACCGTTCACCACCAACAGCACGTCGCGGCGGAGTTTGTCGAAACTGTACCGGGGAGGTTTGCCCGAATTCTGCCGTTCTGCGTTGCGGAGGAACCAGAGCGTTTTCCATTCACTTTCACGGAACTGCACCGGAAAGTTCACCAGGGCCGCTTCGATCTCCCGCTCATCCTCTTTGCGGCGGTCGATGATCATCGTCAATGTGGTGAAAAACCGCTGGAGCGAGTCGAGATGCTCGTGTGCGATCACCGGATTTTCTTCGAACACTTTGTATACTTTGCCGGCGGCGAGTTCCCGTTCCCGCTGATATTCCCGTTCATCTTTATAAATGGGAAAGGCGAACGGCGCGTACAGATCGTTTTCCGTCCACACCATGCCGATGGGATATTCGGATTCGACCGACAATCCCTGCGGAAACATGGCCGCCATCATCAGCACAACGATGCCGAGGATGGTCCATTTCGCCGCCAGACTGTCCTGTTCGCGCAAGGATCGTATAAAATGGGAGAATAATCGCATGGTGGAATTTAATATCAAAATAAAAAGAGAGAGAGGCAATACGATGGCATCGAGGTCCGAATGTGACATCCGATCCTCCCCCACAGAGCCATTCGGATCTTCGGCTTTCTGTGATAAAACAGTACCGCCGGGAAAAGGAGAGCCGGGAGAAAGAAGGAGATACGAATTGATATACGAATCGTCATTCGTTATATTCCTGCACACCTTCACCGACGTTCATTGGAAAACATGATGATGCACCGCCCGAAAAAATCGCTCGGACAAAATTTTCTGCAAGACCCCAACGTAGCGCAGAAGATCGTCCGCGTGTTCGATCCGAAACCGGAGGACCGCATCATCGAGATCGGCCCGGGAAAAGGGGCGCTGACCGCGCTGCTGCTGAACAGCGCGCCGCACGTGACGGTCATCGAGCTGGACAATGAACTCGCACCGCTCTTGCAGGAACAGTTCGGAGAGAAAATTACCGTGATCCACAGCGACATTCTCAACGTCTCTCTTCCCGATCTGCGCGGAACCGAAGGCGCTCCGTTGCGGCTGATCGGCAATATACCGTATAATATCACCACACCGATCCTCTTCCATGTGGTGGACTCCCTTCCGGCAACAAAGGACTTTTTGGTGATGATGCAGACCGAAGTGGCGCAACGGATAGTGGCAGTACCGCGCAACAAGGAGTACGGCATCCTGTCGATATTGCTGCAATACTTTTGTACGCCGAAGATCCAATTCTCCGTCTCCCGGAATTCCTTCTTTCCCGTTCCGAACGTCTCATCCACCATTATCCATCTGGACTTCGAAAAACCGCATCCGGAACGGGCGGCGAACGAGGCGCTCTTCCGGAAGATTGTCCGCGGAACATTCGGCAAACGCCGGAAAACGCTCCGGAACGGATTAAAAGGACTCAACGTGCCGCCGGCGGCACTGGAATCGCTCAGTATCGATCTGGAACTCCGTCCGGAAGAACTTTCTGTTTCGGACTTCGTCCGGCTGAGCAACGAGCTGATCCCGTATGCCGAACTGATCCTGCCGACGGAAACGGAGGTGCACGATGTCTGAATCAACGTACACACCCGAAGGATTGATCGAGATCGACGATGAGTTGATGGACGACCTGCGCGACCTCATCGCGTCCAAATCCGATTTCCTCATCAAAAACATCTTCAACGACCTGTATCCGTCCGACATCGCCCACATCATCAACCGGCTGGAGTTCGGCGACGGCGATTATCTCTTTTCCCTGCTGAGCACCGAAGAACAGGGAAAGGTGATCGTGGAATTGGATGACGATCACCGCGAACATTTTCTGGAGACATTAAAAAGCCGGCAGATCTCGGAGATCGTGGAAGAACTTCCGTCGGACGAGGCGACCGACATCGTTTCCGAACTGTCGGAGGAAAAAGCGGAAGAGGTGCTGGAGGAACTGAGTGCCGAGAACTCCGAAGAGTTAAAGGAACTGCTGCAATACGGCGAAAATACCGCCGGCGGCATCATGCAGAAAGAGGTGATCACCGTCCACCAAAAAGAGACGGTGAAAAAGGCGATCCAGGCGGTCCGCAAAGCGGCGAAAGAGGACGAACATCAGCAGTTCTACTTTGTGTACGTGGTGGACGACAACGACCGTCTCACCGGCGCGTTGTCCATTTCCAATCTTATCCTCCTCTCCCCCGCGCGGCGCATCTATAAAGTGATGAATACGGACGTGATCAGCGTAACGACCGATGTGGACCAGGAAGAAGTGGCGAACGTGTTTAAGAAATATAACCTCGTCTCCCTGCCGGTGGTCGATTTTTCGGGACGGGTGGTCGGGCGCATTACGGTGGACGACGTGGTAGACGTCATCGAAGAAGAGGCGTCGGAAGATATCTTCCGGCTCGGCGGCGTGGGGATCAACGAACGGCTTTCTACCACTCCGTGGGAGTCGTTGAAAAAACGGCTGCCGTGGCTGTCGGTCTACCTTTTTACCGGATTGATCACCTCGAGCATCATTAATTTTTTCCATACCACCATCGAATCGTTGGTGGTGCTGGCGGCGCTGATGCCGATTGTCGCCGGGATGGGGGGAAATGCGGGAACACAGGCGATCACGCTGATGGTGCGCGGTATCGCCCTCGGCGAAGTTGATTTTTCCAATGCGCGAAAAGTGCTCTTCAAGGAGATCTCGGTGGGACTCCTGAACGGAACGCTGGTGGGATTCCTCGCGGGGAGCATCATCGCGGTTGTCTACGGAAACTTGATGCTTGGCGTCGTGATGGCGCTGGCGATGATCACCAATCTGGTGATCGCCGGACTGATGGGCACGCTTGTGCCGCTCGGATTAAAATGGGCGAAAGTCGATCCGGCACTCGCCTCCGCGGTTCTCGTCACCACCTGCACCGATGCGTTCGGGTTCATCTCGTTCCTCGGTTTTGCGACACTCTTCCTTTCACTCCTCACGTAACGTTCCATGATACGACGACTTTCTCTCACTTCCGCGGATGCCGTCACGCTCGGTTTTATCGTTTTGCTGTCCGGCGTGGAAATTTTATTCTCCGCGTCGATCCCGCAATGGCCGGTCTATGTCGGCATCAATGTACTCGTTTCTGCATTCATTCTGTTTGTTCCGGCCGGAGGATCGTCCGGTATGCAGCCGAAATATCTCACCTTCGCGCGTGACTGGTACCTCGTGCCGAACATATTGTGGATATACACGCAGGCTTCTTCCATCGCTCCGTTGATCCACGGCAGGGATTACGACATGATCCTGATCATGATCGACCAATCGCTGTTCGGCGTGAATCCCACGGTGTGGATCGGCCGGTTCGCCCATCCGCTGGTGACGGAGATATTGCAAATTGCCTATTCATCCTACTATCTCTTTTTCGTCGCTCTTTTCTCCGAATTGTACCGCCGGGATGACCGTCGGGAATTCCGATCCGGAGCGATGCTGGTGGTGTACGGATTTTATCTTTCGTATATCGGATACCTGCTGTTACCGGCGATCGGTCCCCGATTTACCCTGCATGATTTTTTTGCGACCAAAACGGAGCTGCCGGGGTTATTTCTCACCGACATTCTCCGGGAGATCGTCAACTCCGGGGGAGGCATTCCGGCGGGTGCGGAAAATCCTGCCGCGCTGGTCCATCGCGATGCGTTCCCGAGCGGCCATACACAACTGACGCTGGTAGCGATGTATGTGGCCTTCGCGGCCCGCACGAAGATCCGCTGGTGGCTCTTCACGGTGGGATCATTGTTGATTATTTCCACCGTGTATATGCGGTATCATTACGTGGTGGATGTGATCGCGGGAATTCTTTTTTTCTACTTGACGATCTGGAGCGGACAAAAA